>JASMLX010000035.1 GCA_030748495.1 Candidatus Poribacteria bacterium
GTATACCAATAGGTTCCAGGATTTGAATTAAAATACTCTTTATATCTTTGTTTTGATCCAAGGAAGTGTGTGATACAATCGTGTCCTTTGGCTATAACTAATCTTACCTCTCTGGCCATAATGCCTTCCAACCTCTTACTACATAAACCATAACCAAGTAAGATAGCATCACAATTACGTCCTGTTTGATCTATTGCTGTCTGAACACCTCTTCGTAGTTGATCTGGATCACAATGAAGTCCCCATGGGAGAAACTGAAATTCAAATTCATTCTTTGAGATCGCTGCAAAATAGCACAGCTCCCTCCAAAATACATTACAGGAGATTATTTTACATTTTTTGTTTTTCATTAGTACCTCAAATTATAGTGGTCGGGAGGTACCTTCCAATCACATCACCGGGTATACGAATCACGGACCTCGGCAATTTAGTTAATGTAAGTTAAACCAAAGGTTAACCGAAGTATATCCTTCTAATGATCCGGCACCAGTTTCATCGCCTCTCCCTGTTTCTCAGGCCAAGCGCAGCTCCAACTGCTTGTCTGAGACATTACCTGCGTTTATAATTAGTGACCTGACTCTCTTCTTTCAAGCCCTTGTCTCAAAAGGTACCATTCGAACTTCCTGTCTGCTTCTTCCTGAACTTCCCGTGCCATGAATTCTGCTGACTGCTCTTATGCGCTGGAGATTGATGGCTTAATCTCCAGCGCATTTTTCGTCGGGGATTGCTAAATAAATATATATCGGCAAAAATAAAAGGAGTCTGTCATGCACAGTCCAAAATGTGGGTCTGATAACAAAGTAAACAGCGGAAAAGTCAACCCCAGACAACGGTACAAATGCCAACAATGTGACTGTAATTAGACTCAATCATACCAGCATGGCTATAGACTAGATAAAAAGTTATTAGCACTCCAGTTGTATTTGCAGGGCAATGGGTTACGAGGTACAGGGCGCATATTAGGGCTGAGTAATGTCACCGTGCTCAATTGGATTCAACAATTTGGAAACAATATCAAGGAGTATGCTCTGGGAAATATGCCGAATGAGATACGGGATATAGAGATCGTGGAGATCGATGAAATGTGGCATTTGACCGTCAAAAAAACGGAAATTATGGCTCCGGATTGCGATCGACAAATTGGACCAGGAAGTCATGGACTACACCGTTGGCGGTGGCAGTAAGAAAGCCTAGAACAGATTACTTGGCTGACTCAATCATCATCGGATGGTTCAAATGGCAACCGATGGATTCAAGGTCTAGAAACAAATTATCTCGATGGGACAGATTAGAGGTAAAAAAACAGACCACACAACTTGAAAGTTTAAATGCAAATATCAGCCACTATCTGGCCAGATTTAGACGGTGCAGACGATGTTATTCCAAGTGCCCCATAATGGTTGACCTGTCCTTGGCTCTACTTTTTTATCAAAAAGCATTATCTATATTATTTTAGCAAACCAAAAAAAACACCAAAAACGGGTGAATGGCAAAATAAACGAAGGGAATCAAATGGTCCTGAAACAGGGCTATACGCCCCTGTTTTTACAGGTTGTTTGGTATCATATAGAGGATGAGATTAGCCCGGAAAGCCCTCCAAAGGGACAGTGAAAATCAGCTGATAGAGGTAGTGCTTGGCTAGCAAGAACAGCTTGCAGCAAGATCAAATCAAGAGGTTAAAGGAGCGAATGTCATAGGTCTGGGAAAAAACAGCCAAACAGGCTTCAAACCACCTGCTGAAGACCAGAACAAGCCCAAACGAAATAAAGGATATCAAGGAAACACAGACCGACAAATTATTTTAGATTATCCGATCAGATTTAAAGAATTCCTGATTAAGGATTGAGATCAAAAAGAGGTGTGTCGTCGCCAAAAACGAAGGGTAAAACATCAGGAGAAGATCTGGCATTTTATGTCTGAGCCAGAGAGACTTTGTCACAACAATCAATCTGAAGGGACGATTCGAATGTTTAAGGTGAAACAAAAAATATCCGGCGGTTTCCGGAGTCAACATGGCGCGGAGAGGTCTTCGATCTTGTGATCTATCATTGAAACCGCAAAAAACAACAGATGAATTACTAGCGGCTATTCAATCTTTGACAAATGGTACCCTTTCCTTTCCGCCAAGCCAGATAGTTGCCAATCTGGATGGTGAACTAAAGCGCTGGTGGCGGTGTAGGTCAGCGGGCCAGCTCCTGAATGTAGCCGCGATACTTCATGTGTTATTTCCCTGTGAGGGGTTGTACCATTTAGTTGTGACTGATCCAAGCATTCAACTAGTCTGTTATTTTTTTGATTCACATGTACCAGAAGCTGGTCTATTCTATTAAAGTTGGCTAACTTGGGCAAGTGCTCTTCCAGGCTCTCTTAGCCCAATAGTGTTTTTACCAGCAGATGGATTGACATATTCTACTATTTGGGACATAATACAATCAGCGAGTTTTTCTGTAAGAGAAATTGGTACGATCGCAGCAATCAAAAGGCTACCTCTCAAATCTGTTTGGAGGCACGAGGTTAGCGACTTCACTACCTGGTTAATAGAAAATATGGATATATAGATGCAGTCAACAACAGAGATAGAGAAGATGTATTTAAATTCGATGGGTTTAGCCACAGGCTGGATTGCAGAGCCAACCATTGTAGAACCAATCTTAGCTTGGTTTGGATGACATCTACACTTAAGTTTTAGACCAGGAAGACAAAAGCCGATATTAGCACGACGGGATCTATCTTGCTGAGACCAGTTAGCGGAGCAGCTTCAATTGATGCTCAAACGTCTCTAATTTTAACAGATTCATTAAGGATTTAACAGAATGCAAGACTTAACACATTTAGCCATCGACACAGCCCGTCAACTTGGTGTTCAGTACGCTGATGTTCGGGTTGCCAACTATAAGCAACAGGTGCTAGCAACAGAAGATCAACGGGTTAGCCAAATTAGTGACCGAGACGACGTTGGGTTTGGGGTTCGGGTTTTGGTCAACGGCGCCTGGGGTTTTGCCAGTAGCAATGAGATTAACCGAGAAGAGATCCAGCGTGTAACCCATCTGGCTAAATCCATTGCGGAGGCTAGCGCCACGACCCTCCGCCAGCCTGTACATCTCGTACCGGAGAAAACGCATCAAGAGACCTTTACTACCCCCTACGAAACTGATCCTTTTTTGGTTAGCATTGACCAAAAGATTGGATTACTGTTGGAGATTACGGCCGCCTTGCGAAAAAACAGCAGGGTTCAAAAAGCCAATGCGCTGATGAATCTGCGAAAAACGGAGCGAGTTTTCGCTAATACTGAAGGCACGAATTTGGAAAGTTCGGTTTTAACTACCTCAGCACAGTATCAAGCGACTGCGGTTGGTAATGGTGATGCCAAGAGCCGAATTTATGCCCCACCGCCTCGGACCATGGGCTACGAAAATATCGATGCTGAGGATCTCCTGCAAAACACCGAACGAGTGGCGGAGCAGGCGGTTGAACATCTGCATGCTCCGCCCTGCCCTGTTGGACAAAAAGACCTGATTTTAGATCCACTCAATCTGGCCTTGACCATTCACGAATCGGTAGGGCATGCGACTGAACTGGATCGTGCTCTGGGTTACGAGGAGAGTTTGGCCGGACGGAGTTTCGCTGTACCGGAATTGCTGAACCAGTTGCAATACGGATCCCCGTTGGTCAATTTTGTGGCCGATAACACGTTGCCACACGGTCTGGCTACCCACGGCTTTGATGATGACGGGGTGACGGGACAAAAGTGGGATATCGTTAAGGATGGTCTGTTTGTCGGTTATGGCACCAACAGAGAAGTTGCTGGCGAGATTAATTTGGAGCGAAGTAACGGGACCTGCCGTGCCTCTCACTGGAGCAACACGCCGATTGTCCGCATTCCCAATTTGAGCCTGGCGGCAGGTCAGAAACCGTTGTCACTCGATGAATTGATAAACGACACTAAAGATGGGATCTATATCGAAGGAATGGGGAGTTTTAGCATCGATCAGATGCGGTGTAATTTCCAATTTGGTGGTGACGCTTTCTGGCAAATCAAAGATGGTAAGATTGCAGGAATGTTGAAAGATGTGACCTACCAGGCTATAACAACCGAATTCTGGAACGCTTGTGATGCCGTCTGCGATGAGCGATTCTGGGTGCCGAATGGAATTCTCAACTGCGGTAAAGGGGATCCGATGCAGATTTCTCAAATGACGCATGGTGCCTCACCAGCTCGTTTTCGCCAGATTAGTGTGGGGCGAATCTAGCCTCAGCGGAAGAGGCGGGAGTAATATTATGGAACGCGCACAAACAGAGCAGATTCTTCAACAAGCCTTATCTTACCAGCAGGCCGATCATCTGCAAGTGTCATTGCATGGGGAGGTAGACGCCAATACCCGATTTGCTAATAACACTATCACCCAAAACACAGCCCAAAAAGATGCAGCTTTGGGTGTAACTGCCGCCTTTGGGCAACAGGTCGGTCATGCCAATACCAATCGATTGGATCGAGACTCCTTGCGAGAAGTGGTACAAAGGGCGGAACAGATCGCTCAATCAACCGCACCAGACACCGAATACCTGCCCCCTGTGGGACCTCAATCTTATCTCGATATCGACGCTTACGATCACGCCACTGCTGAGGTAACACCACAAGCCAGAGCCGAGATGATTCAAAAGGCGATTCAAAAATGTGAAGTTCAGGGGTTGGATCTGGCCGGTCACTTCTCAACCGGCTGGCGCTTTAGTGCCATCGCCAACTCCAATGGGGTGATGGCCTATCACCGACAGAGCAGTGCTAGCTACACCAATACGGTAATGAGCCCAACCAGCTCAGGGTGGGCTGAAGTTGTTAGCGAGCGGTTGGAGCAGATCCAGCCGTTAGAAGCTGTTGATATCGCCTGCCAAAAAGCCAAGGCCAGTCAGTCGCCGCGAGATATAGAGCCAGGTCAATATACCGTTATTTTAGAACCGTCTGCCGTCTCAGGTGTGCTTGGCCCGTTATTCTATAGTTTGGAAGCCAAAGCGGCTGACGAAGGACGAAGCGCTTTTTCAAATAAGGAGGGCGAGCAAATCGGCACCTCAGCAGTTGACCTCTATAGTCAACCAGATCATACCGGCTGTCCCACTCGTCCCTTTTTCGGTAATGGATTGCCGACAGATCAGGTTTACTGGTTGAAATCAGGCAAATTGGAAAATCTGTCCTATAGCCGATATTGGGCCAGCCGGACCGGTCATGCACACACCGGGTCACCCACCAATATGGTTATGTCGGGTGACGATAACACCCTTCAGCAGATGATCGCCAGCGTGGAGCAAGGATTACTGGTCACCCGCTTTTGGTACATTCGATTCGTCGATCCGATGAAACTTCTAATGACAGGCATGACCCGTGACGGCCTGTTTTGGATTGAAAACGGCCAGATCTGCTACGGAGTTAAGAATCTGCGTTTTAACGAGAGTCCGCTCCATGTGCTGGCCAACATCGAGATGATGGGACAACCTTGTCGGACCGGTGGATCTGCTTATGTACCGCCACTAAAAGTCCAAAATTTCACCTTTTCCAGTGGTACCAGTTTCTAATCTCCCCAAGTTTAAGGCCGATTCGCCACCAGTTTGGGAACACGCTTTAGATACTTAAACCGATTAACAGAAAGTAACGAAACTTAAAGGAGTTCGTCTGTGCCTAATTTTCCGATAACCGACACCCATCTTCATCTGTGGGATCCACAAAAATTCAATTACGACTGGATCAAAGACATTGAACCGCTCAACCGTTCTTTTCATCTCAGCAACTACAATCAGCACTGCCAATCCGTTGACGTTGGAGCCATGGTCTTTGTCCAGTGCGACTGTGGTGATGACCAAGGGGTAGACGAGGCTCGCTGGATCGCAGCGTTAGCAGAAGAGGATCCTCGGATCAAAGGGATCGTCGCCTTTGCCCCTATCGAGAAAGAAGCGGAGTTAAAACCATACCTGGAACAGTTGATACGGATCCCTTTAGTCAAAGGGATCCGTCGTTTACTCCACGTTGTTGAGGATAGAGACTTTTGTCTGCAACTTAGCTTCATCAGTGGAGTACAATTGTTGGCCGACTTCGGCTTGAGTTTTGATATTTGTGCCCGCCACGATCAACTCGGTAGCGTCATTCAGATGGTCGAGCAGTGTCCACAGGTCAATTTTATGCTGGACCATATCGGCGGTTCGCCGGATCTAATCGTAAATGACCACCGAGAATCGTGGCGAGGCCAGATACAGCGGCTGGCTGACTTTGAGAACGTCTATTGCAAAGTTTCGGGTATGGTTACGATGGCCGATCTGGACAACTGGACGGCTGCAGATCTAACTCCCTACGTTAATGACGTTATCGACGCCTTCGGTTGGCATCGTGTGGCTTATGGCGGGGACTGGCCGGTTTCCACCTTAGCGGCCGAGTATCCGCAGTGGGTCGAGGCCCTGGACCAGATCATCAATTCCGCTACTGAAGTACAGAAACGGCAGATATACCAGCAAAACGCCGCTAACTTTTATCGACTCGATTGGTAACTGACTGATGATACAAACTCCATCAACTCAGGAGACTCCTAACTACACCGTCAATCAAGTTGAGTTTTGGGAAGGGATCTACCACCAGGAGGAGACTCCCGGCTGGGACATCGGTCAAGCAGCACCGCCTTTCGTTGCCTACTTAGATCGAGAGGAGGCCTCTTCGAGCGGCAAAGTGGCGGTTATCGGGTGTGGGCGAGGTAACGATGTTCTGCTATTTGCTCAGCGAGGTTTTGAGGTAACAGCAGTCGATTTCTCTCCCTCCGCCATCCAAGCCACCCGTCAGCAAATCGAAGCAGCTCAACTCCAAGTTTCGTTGTCTCAGCAAGATATTTTCACTTTAACCGAATCACATCCCAATACCTTCGATTATGTAGTTGAATATACCTGCTTTTGTGCTATCGATCCTGACCGTCGACCGGAATATGTCGATCTCGTTCACCAGATCCTGAAACCGAACGGTATGCTGATCGCTATCTTTTACCGGATTCCTCCTGATCAGGGACCGCCGTTTGGGACGACTGAGGATGAGATTCGGTCGCTATTTGCGAAGCGGTTTGAGGTAGTTGAAATGGGGGTCTCGCCGCACTCAATTGAGCGGCGTGCAGGCAAAGAGCTCTTTTCTCTACTCAAAAAACGATGATCAGATGATTGGTTATCTGTGGGGACTAAAGACCGAAGCCGTTTTCGACGTCTGGTCGATCGAGCATCTTCTCAGCGGTATATCAGTTAGCAATATTATCATTAGTCTCCATCGTCACCTCTACACCAAGTATTTTGGCCTGGAGAGGTCGGAGGTTCGAACCAACTACTTTGATATAGTCAATGTCTTGTTCCTGGCCTATCTCTGGGAAACTGCGGAGCACTACATGGAGACCGGACTGATCGGAACGGTTGTAGCCGATTGGTTTCAAGGAGTTGAGTTTTGGGCCAACCGCATGATTGCAGATCCGTTGGCTTCAGTGCTGGGATACTATATTGCTCAACGATTTCCACCGTTGGTTAATGTTGCCCGGGTGTTGTCTTTGGTTTGGCTGGTAGTCCATATTTTTATTTTTCCGCACAGTATGTATCTCCATACTCTCTTCTAAACAATTTTCCAAACAATCTGTACTTGCAATTTCGACCATTTTTTGATAGCGAGCGAGATCTAATATTATGAAACAGATTACGATTCAAGCCGGCGACCTGAAGATGTCAGCCCAACTTAACGACTCCGAAACGGCTCAAGTTGTATGGGATGCTTTACCGGTCACTGGTTCAGCTAGCGTCTGGGGCGATGAGATCTTCTTTAGTCTTCCGGTCAAGCACGGTGAAACTGCTGATGCGGTAGCTGAAGTAGAGGTAGGAACACTGGGCTATTGGCCGCCTGGCTCAGCCTTTTGTATCTTTTTTGGGCCTACGCCTGTCAGTACTTCGGACAAACCAAAAGCCTATAGTCCAGTCAATATCCTGGGTCAGGTCATCGGAGATGCCACTTCATTCAAATCGGTCAAGTCTGGTCAGGCTGTCACTATATCAGCAGATTAGGAATCAGCGGATTAGGATTTGTCATTAAATGAAGATTTTAGTCGTTGCTGATATCCACGCCAACTATCGTGCTTTGAAAGCCACCCTTGACGCTTTCGATAATGCCGACGAAGTTTGGTGTTTGGGCGACATCGTCGAATACGGGCCAATGCCATCCGCTTGCATCGACCTGGTTCGTCAACACTGTGATCAAGTGGTAGTTGGAAACCACGATCTCAGCTTTGCTAAATGCCAACCTCAGGCCGATGATGGCTGGACAGGCTGGTTTCCGCACAATACGCCGATGAGCGATTTAGATTATCTCAACAGTCTGCCCACCCTGCTAACTCTGGAAAGAGATGATATCTCCTACTGTTTGGTTCACGGTTCACCTGGCAATCACCTGACAGGTCGATTCCACCCCTACGCCGAGGAGGCTGAAAACCGGCAAAACCTGCAGTATCCAGACCAGGACCGGATTCTGGCTGGGCACACTCACATGGCCATGCGGCTGGAAATTGACGGCAAGTTGGTTGCTAATCCAGGCACTATCGGTCAAACCCGTGACGGCGACTACCGTGCCCAGTGTATAGTAATCGAGGACGGGCAGATCCAGTACCATCGGGTCGATTACGACCTCGGCCTGCTGGCCCAAGATTATCAGCACTCAGCCATGAATCCAGAACAGGCTGATATCTGGTTTGCCTATACCCGTAATGGTATTGTTGATGTTCATGGCTTGCAACTGGGGCCTTTTTCACCAATTCATTCAGCCTAACCCATAACCCGGCTTACCTTTTCTACTTCTATTTGATAAAATAGGGACACAATTCATACTGTGATCAACAGCCGTCGTGTTGGTTCCGGGCCGATGCAATATATTCTGGGCCTAATATTTTTTAGGAAATGGACATAAATAGTAATTTCATCTCCATCTCTCATTTGATAATAACTTTGGCTTTTACTCTCTTTTCATCCATAGTAACAGGGCAAGAGACCGATGTTTTCACAATTAAGGGAGTGGTCAAACACGAAGACGGAGTCATAGTTGGTGGTGGATATTCAGTGGTGACAGAGAATAAGAGAGTTACTTCTGGCTGGTTAACGGATCCTAAATCAGAAACCCGGTCAGACGGTAGCTTTACCACTAGCTTTTTCGACATTTTTGGTTCCAATCGAACTAAGGTAGGAGATCAAATTATTATCACGGTGACAGAGGATGCAACCAACAAGATTAAAGGCCAAAAGACCTACACAGTAACTACGGCTGATATAGAGGCACTCGAGGCTTCCATTGAAGTCGTATTATCGAAGAAAGATACTATTACGGTCACCGTTGATGACGGAACTGCGACTACTGACCAAACCAGTGTAACGCCACCAAAAACCCCGGTCAAGTTAAGCCCACAGCCAGAGAATACATCTGTGCTGGCTGATGAGCAGAGCCAGGCTAAGGTCGCTGTCTCTGAAAAACCTGAGGATGACACTGCCAACACCGATAAGGCTGTTTTTGGACCGATAGAGTCTGACCTATCTGTTATTCTATCCCCTTCAAAGGTTGCCTTTGGCCAGCTACTGGATCTGACGGGTGAACTGATCAATAACACGGTAGAGGCTAAGAAGCTACAAGGTTTACCGGTTGTCATCACTTTCACCAGCCCGGGGGGCCAACTGAAAAAGTTCGAGGTAAAAACAACGGCTGAAGGTCGATTCGGTTTGGTCATGCCTTACCAAATGAATGCAGTCGGCGTCTGGTCGATCGGTATAGAGGTGGCAGGCGATGACGAAATTGCGTCGGTTCAGCATGAAAAACAGGTGCTCGTCGGCAAAGGACAGGCCAAATTCCTTTGGCTGAGTCAAACTAGCACCGAATTGGGGAAAACTTATCCTATCCAGGGAAGATTGCTGACCAACCTCAACACAGTTAAAAAAATCGGTCTGAAGGTGGTAAAACCGGATGCTGAATGGATTGAACAGACGTTGCGGAGTAAAGAGAATGGAGAATACGAATACGATCTAATCGCTGACCAGGAGGGGCAGTGGGATGTGACCTTGACCTGGTTCGGTAATGCCAACTACCAGCGGTTGGAGGAGACCTTCACCTTCCAGGTAGTTAAACAGTTTGGCAAGGCTATTGTGGTGCTGGGTGGTGTGAACGCCGAGGAAGAGTGGGAATGGAAGAACTTCAACGGTTTAGCGGAGACCGTCTATCAGACGCTGGTTGGTCGTGGTTTTGACCCCGACCAGGACATCTACTTCTTGTCGCCGGAACCGACCTTGACCCCGGAGGCAGATGCTGAAACCACGATCAAGACGCTAGAATCGTCGATTGTGAAGTGGGCGGGTGAGTCGGTCAACCAGAATGTTCCCCTCTACCTCTACCTGTTGTCGCATAATCTGGAAGATCAATTTTTGCTGGAGAGTCGAAGTGAGAACCGGGTCTACCTTAGTCCTCAGCAACTGGCGGGCTGGCTCGACCAACTGCCGGCAGAAACACCAACCACTATTGTGGTTGAGGCCTGCTATAGTGGCCGTTTCATTACCCCCGAATTGTCAAGACCAAATCGGATCATCATTACCAGTACCAGGTCGGATAAGCAAGCTAGAATCCTGCGTTCGTCATCCTTCTCAGCTCTGTTCTTTCAGCAAATAGCCGTCAACCAGACCATCCGAGATGCTTTTGAACAGACAGCTGAAATGATGAACGAGGCCAACTCTCTCCATCTGGGTCAATTCCCACAGTTAGAGGCCAACGGGAATGCCAAAGCCAACGAATGGCTCGACTTCAGCGCAGTTGGCCAGTGCTGGATTCCGAGCGATATCACTACCTTGACCATACCACCTACCTTGAGTCAAGCACCAGAGCCGATCGAAGTTCGGCAGGCAACAGAAGGTATAACCCTGTCCATCGAGGCTACTGGTGCCGAGATAGAGCGTGTCTTTGCCGCTATTATCCCACCTGATTACGATCCTTTGCAGAAAGTGGAAGATTGGCAAAGCCTCGACTCCTTAATCATCAGTCAAGATCTGGTTCCAAGCGAAACCGATCCATCGACCTATCAATTGGCCTACGACGGCTTTAGCCAACCAGGTGCCTATACTGTTGTTTTTCATGCCCGTCGTGCAAACGGTAGCGCTCAACCCGTTAGCACGACGGTTACGGTTGTTGAGAAACCAACTGCACTGGAACTGACTGAATCGGTTGAGACCAAGGCCAGGATCGGTTTCGTCGTACCCCGGACACCGAACCTGGGTCAGGGGATGTCAATCACGGTTCAAGTGCAAGAGGTGATCAACCTGGCCGGTTGGGCGTTTGATCTCTTTTATGACCCTAAACTGTTATCTCTGCAAACCGTTCAGGAAGGCGATTTCCTGAAACCGGATGGACAAGAGGCCTATTTTCAACCGGGAACAATTGATCCCGAAACGGGAAGCGTGACAGACCTGTTGTCCATTTTCTTGGGAGCGGGCGGTGCTAACGGCACCGGTCGATTGCTAACATTGATCTTCAAACCCATTGCGACTGGTCAGAGCCAACTGCAATTGAAAAACGTCGAGTTAGGCGACGCAACCGGTAAGATAATGCCTGTCAAGGTAGAAGATGCCACAGTTGAAGTCACCAGTGCCCTCCCTGGCGACGCCAATGTGGATGGCATCGTCAACATTTTAGATTTGGTTAAAGTGGCTAACAGTTTTGGTCAAAGCGGGATAGATTTGGAAGGTGATGTCAACGCTGATGGCAAGATCAATATTCTGGATTTGGTCAAGGTAGCCAAATATTTCGGTCAACAGCAGACGCTTAATGCTGCTCCAGCCATTGACATGGTGACACTCAGCGGCCCACAGAGACAGCAGATCAACAGACTAATCGCTAAATTAGAAGGCCAGCCGGATCTGGATTCAGTCACGGTAGCCGTACTTAACTTACTGAAGACGCTGGTACCGGAAAACCAATCCAAGCAGACACAACTACTACCCAACTACCCTAACCCCTTCAACCCCGAAACCTGGATCCCATTTGAACTGGCCGATACAGACCATGACAAACCAGTGGCCATTATCATTTACGATGTCGTTGGAAATCTCATCCGAACCATTGAAATGGGGCGATTAAAGGCGGGTCGATATCTCTATCCCGGTCGATCTGCCCATTGGGACGGAAGCGCTGAGAGTGGAGAGCTGGTCTCCAGTGGTCTATACTTCTATTCCCTACAAGTCGGCGACTACTATCAAACACGCCAAATGGTGATCTTGAAATAGCGCCTGTTAACCTCTCTCGATATGAGACCGACATTTGTGGTTTTTAAATCATTTCCTTCTTTTCCCCTTTGGCTTCCGCTAATTTGCCTGCTAGGTTGTCTGATCAGCTTAGGAACAGGGTCATTAGAAGCCCAAGATGACGTCCAAGATAATGTGGAAACAACTCTGATATTTTCTGACGTTGGTACTATTACTCCGGGGCAAACCTTTAACTTAGACTTAACGATTGAAGGTAAATTTAATCTGGCTGGTTGGGAGACTGGTATTCTTTTTAACCCCGATATCTTGGAACTCGTATCGGTGGAAGAGGGGGATTTGCTGAAGAACGCCCTTTTTCAGCCGGGTGCGATTGACAATGGGGCTGGCAGTATCACTGGTCTAAGCTCAACTTTGCTCGGCAAAGGTGAGGCTAGTACGCCCGGGAAACTGGTCACTCTTAACTTCAAAGCCCGCCAGGAAGGCAAAAGTTTCGTTCGCTTGGATAGTACCAATCTGGGAGATACAGAGGCTAAACCGATACCGGTATCAATCATCGATACAGAAATTACAGTGGAAGAGGTTACTGTTCCCGGCCCACCAGAAGAGGCAGGCGAAGTTGAACCTGAGGTGCCTCCAGCCGGAGATGCAGATGTCGTTGGCGATCCAGCCGAAACATCAAACGACAACACCACGGTTGAGGAATCTGGACCATTGGCAGAGGAATCGGATATTGAAAGTGAGACGGTGGTGGAATCACCCGAAATGCCACCTGTCTCTGCTGAACCCCAAGCACCAGCAGAGGCAGGCGAAGCTGAACCTAAGATGCCTCCGGTCGGAGAGACAGATGTCGTTGCCGATCCAGCCGAAACCTCAGAAGACAACACCACGGCTAAGGAATCTGAACCATCGGCAGAGGTCGATTTTGCCGAGACACCTCCAGTAGATACTCCTACTATTACTCTAACAACATCTGTGTTGGTTATCGAAGGAAAGGTCTATTTAGAAAAAGGGGGTATGGAAGCCTCTCCAGGTCAGATAGTTAAGGTGGCCAACATCAGTTCCAATATCAGTCAAGAAGGGAAGGTGGATACTAAGAGCCGGTACAACGTGATGCTCTCTGATTCGCTTCAACCTGTAGCGCAATCGGGAGATCAGCTAGAGATTACGGTCACTGATTCTGCAGGTGAGACTTATCAAAAGACGCACGACTTGACCAACTCGGAAATTGAGTTGGGCAAGGTCTCACTGGACTTAGAAACAGATCTACCGGTTAAAACAGGAGTGTTAAAGGTAAGCGGTCAGGTCTACTTACAGGATGGCACCTCTAGTGTAGGAGAGGGCGTAACAGTTTCCGTAGCAATTAACAGTCTGGTCGAACATACACCAACCACCAGCGATGGTCACTATACCGTTGAGTTAGGCAACGGGACAGTTGCTGTTGCGGCCACAAATGATACTGTTATGGTAACGACCAGCTTAAACGACCAAACATACGGATCAGTAAAACAGGTGTTATTGATGGAAGAGGTACTCGCGGGTAAGTTGGCAGATCTAAACTTAATCTCTGAACTACAACAGCCAGTCGAAATGGTCAATACAGGCGAACCTGACGCGCCACCGATTTTCTCTGAAATGGTTCAGTTTAAAGATCCAAATCTGGAACAGGCGTTAAGGGATCAGATAACAGGCAATGCTCTAACCCTGGGCACCCCCATTCCCGGAGCGAAACTAGCCAGGTATCATCTGTCACAATTGACCAGGCTGAATGCTGTCGATCTAGGCATTGTCGATCTCTCTGGTTTGGAGTACTGTACCGGCTTGTACGAATTGAATTTATCCCTCAATCAAATCACCGATATTTCAACCATAAGTCAAATGGCGACACTGACGCATCTGTCAATCGCAGGGAATCTGGTCTCAGATATTTCCCCGTTAGCAGATTTAGAGAGCCTAACCTTCTTATCAATCAACGGGAATCGAATTGAAGACTTATCGCCACTATCTAAATTAACTCGGTTGACAAACCTCTATTGTAGTAACAATCAGGTGATTGATATCTCAGCTTTAGCGAATCTCACTCAATTACAGACGCTGGCACTGACGGCGAATCGTAATCCGCAAACCGGGCGAAGCCTATCTGATATTCGTCCAATGACCAAACTGAAGCAAATGAGGACGCTAAAGCTAGGCAACAACCAAATTTCAGATATCTCAGCTCTAAATAGAATGGCCAATTTGACCAGTTTGCGTTTACCTTACAACCAGATAACAGATATTACGGCTTTATCGACATTGAATCAACTCCGTCGATTAGACCTATCACATAATCGCGTGTCGGAGATCACCGTTTTGGCCAATATCCCCGGCGTAACGGAGTGGTTAGACTTAACAGGTAACCAGATCCGGAGCATTAAACCGCTGCTGGACAGCCTGGAGCGCGCTAGAGGCCAACCCATTCCGGCCGACGGAGTTCACGTTTTAGGAAAAGTCTGGTTGCACCAAAATCCACTCGATAATGTCTCAGCCACTTACCTGCTAAGTCAACTGAAGACCTCTAGAGTTGAGGTTTTCTACGACGCCTTAGTTCCATTCGATATTATCCCAATTTTGAATCCCATGATCGAAACTCGCCTGCGGGCAGCGTTGGAACTTTCCCTCGGCTCCGGTCAGGGAAGGGCTGTACCTTTCCAACCCGACCCTTTAACCCGATCCAATACTATTTCCTTAACAACCCTGGATTTATCCAACGCGGGGCTGGTCGAGATAGACTTAGACTTTTTTAAGGGATTCCCCAACCTCAAACACCTGCTTCTGGCCGATAATCCGCTTAGCGCAAATACGATTCTGGTTCAAATACCTGAATTGGAGGAGGCTGGCATCGAAGTTGATCTCGGAACTGTTCAGATCGGTCAGGTATCGATTCAGGCCAGTGAAACCGAAATTTTAGCTAGCCCAAAAGCCAAAACCCTTTTAACCATTACTGTAACCGATATAGATGGAGCACCAGTTGAATCCGCCTTAGTTAGACTAAAAGCAGATCGAGGAGATGTCGATCCACACGCAACGAACAATAGCAAGGGAATCTATACAGCTACCTACAAAAGCGTTAATTCACCTGGCGAAGCGATAGTAACAGCACAGGTCTCTGGTTATCCGTTAGTAGATGCTAACCGTCCGGTAGACGGAGTAATCAAACTTCTTTTAACCGAGATGTCTGTTTCAGCCGAAAAATCGATTCTGGCTGCCAGTGGACCTAAACAAGTCCAAACGGGAGAGCCAGTTCACCTCTTTATCAAATTGTTGAGCAATGATGGGTTTGTCCTACAAGACCGTCCGGTGCGCATCGGTGTCACACCAGCAAAAGGGGTATCGATTGACTCATATCGCCAAACGAATCAGTATGGTCGAACAACGGTTTCTGTAACTTCAGCAATTCCCGGTACCAAAGTGGTCAACGCCTTCAGCAACGACCTCCAACTACAGTCTGAAATCAGCATAGAGTTCACGGGTGAAGCGATAGAACTGCCCAAAGAAGAAGCGGAAACTGTCGAAGTGAGCCTCACCAAGTCGGAATTATTGGCCGATGGCATCTCAACTTTGGGCATGACGATTACGGTCTTGGATGCAGACGGCGAAGGCTTACCGGATCGAGAACTTCAACTTACCTTAGAAAGTTGTCGTAGCGAACAACTTACATCATCACCTGCCTTTACATCATTGACCGCACTTGCATGCACAGGCGTCCCGGGTAAAGTTGGGGAACAGACCCAAGACGGAATGTTAAGTCAGGTAAGAAATAATTTTGATGGTTCTTACCATGTTACCTATACGGCGGGGACTCAGCCCACAACCATTCGCATCTCTGCGATGACCAGTAACCAAAAATTAGCTACCGCTGTTGTAAAGTTGAATCCGTTATCCGATAACCAGGTTCGGGTAACTGAAGATATTAACGACCTCTCTTCGAACCCGTCTATTACCAATAAGACCAACCAATTGTCGCTAAACAGTGTTAGCGAAATCTACGAGACACAAATATTTCAACAACAGATCTATATTACCAACGGCTCAAATATCGTCGGTTGGTCTCTGGATATCGATTATGATGCAACGATGCTAGAGGTCGTCTCAGTGGAGGAGGGGGACTTTTTAAGACAGAGTAGCGCGAATACGCTATTTCAACCGGGGCTAATTGACTCGATCGAAGGGCAAGTTACCGACATAGGCACAACTGCTTTAACCACAGAAGTCGCGAGCGGTAATGGTGTTGTTGCCGTCGTTACATTCAAGGCCACATCCACTGGATCTAGCCGGTTGTCAGGAATAACGACAACTCGTCTTAGCAGGGTAAAACTGATGGATATCACCGGAGCCGAAATTGAAGTCGCTGTTGAGGCTTTGGCCAATCAAACGGTTCAGGTTTTGGCGGCTGACCCTTGTGACGTGAATCTGGACGGAACGGTCGATATCTTTGATCTGGTTCTTGTCGTGCAACAACTGAAACAAACCGAATTTGAAAATCCTCGGCTGGATGTCAATTTTGACGACATAATCGATCTGTTAGACCTAATTTTGGTGGGGCAATGCTTCGATCAACCGAAAGGCGCACCAGCAATCTTGGCAATAAACGAGCCGGTGATTCTTTCAAAACCGGAACTCGCTTTTCAACTCATTGGTATGATTGACGGCTGGATTCATGAAGCACAGCAGATGGCAGTGAACCCTATCGTGAAAGCCGTTGGCTTTGAGGGAGGAATCCTGATTTTGCAGCGGATTAAAGAGCAATTGCGCCCCTCCGAAACGGTGTTGTTAGCTAATTATCCGAATCCGTTCAATCCGGAAACCTGGATCCCTTATCGTCTTAGCCAGCCTGGTGATGTCACAATCATGATCTATAACGCGGGTGGGCGACTGATCCGGCGTTTGGGTCTCGGTCCTCAACCGGCCGGGTACTACGAACATAAAGGCCAGGCCGCCTACTGGAACGGTAAAACAGAGGCCGGTGAAATCGCAGCCAGCGGCACCTACTTCTACACCATAAAAACGGATCATTATCATCAAACGCGGAAAATGTTGGTGTTGAAATGATTAGTCTTAGGCAGACGATTGCCACCCGGTAGAGAAAACTACCAAAGCGAAGTGTGAACTTGCTCGGTATTCTGTGTGAGGTTAGTAATACGGCTCTGCACCCTCCTATATCCTGATCAGAGTAAATGTCCGACACCTGTCGGTGCCCTCGGCCCAATTTTCCGTTGACAGGATTGAGGAAATCCCCAACAAATGAAGGCAATTTTAGTTGATTCGTTAAAAAATGTTAAAAGTAGTGTGATCAAATACTTTACCCACTCGCTTTCAAGCAACTATCCGAATAAATTTCTTTATGTTAAAATGGAATGCTCAATGACTACTGATTTTGATTCAGGGTGGAAGTTCTTTGGAAGACCTTAACGTATTCGACTTCCATTTGAACCGGAAACTGTGTTGTCTCGTCTGGAACTTTAGGCCAATTTCCACCAACGGCAACGTTTAGTAGTAAGTAGAACTTCTGATCGAATGGGGCTGGATAATCGGCATTCTCGCAAGACCATTCACTTTGACAGGCATACAGAACGTCATCCACATACCAGCTAATCTGTTGTGGTTCCCAGATCAGAGTGAATCGATAAAATTTCCGGCTAAAATCGCCTGGGTTCAGTGAATAGGAAACTGTTTTAGATTTGTTTCTCGGCCATGGGCCTCCGTGACAGATAGATCCGTGGATGGTAGCCGGTGATTGGCCAATCAACTCAACAATGTCAATTTCACCGCTAGCAGCCCAACCACCGTAAGTATCCTCGGTAGGTAGCATCCAAATAGCAGGCCAAATCCCCTGACCTTTCGGCAGTTTAGCTGAGATTTCAAATTTGCCATATAACCAATCTCCCTTGAGAGCAGTTCTTATTCGAGCAGACGTATATGTATGCTCCTTGAACTCCTCCCTGTTGGCCCGGATATACAATCTACCATCTTTGATAAAAACATTGTCCCGGCGCTGGGTATAAAATTGAAGTTCGTTATTCCCCCAACCAGCGGGTAGGCCATAGGCTGAACCAGTGCCCGTTTGGTAACTCCACTTGGTCATGTCCAGGTTTTCTCCATTGAACTCGTCACTCCAGACCAGAGTCCAATCTTTATCAGAAATGATTTCACTTTGCAAAGCAGAGCCACACATCATTAGAATTAGAGACATCGGCATTAACATTACGGTGGGAACACTTCGTAGAGAATTTATATCCATCTACACACTTTTACGTTTTATCACTATTGATGTGCCTAAAATAGCAGATCTACGAAAAGGTACCTCCGTCGGAAAATACCAAAAAAACAACGAAGGTACAGTAAAAGATGTAAACGGGTATGTGAAAAAGCTCGTCTATCTATCTTGTTGGACGCAGTATTAGTATTTTGGTTAGCTATAAATTATATTTATTGGCCTGGCCTCTGTCTTAAAAGTATGATTAAGAGTGAAACGGTTCTTAATAAAATGGCGATAGTCAAGATAGTAAGTGTCGGTAATATTCGTTTGGTTAGAGTAGATGAACCTATCCGTAGATGATAAGGGCATCAAAGTTGAGAAAGAATAAAAACTATCTCGTAAGGAGTTTAAAATTATGGCATTACCTGACCATTTTCAGACGGTAAAAGTCTTTGAATCCAAAAGGGAACGAAGTCCGAGCGTGGTCTTAAAGCACAACGGCCAATTGGGGTTCTCAAAAGGGTTCGATAAATTAATTGGTAAGCAATCCAAAAACCGGGAAGGGGGACAAAAACACCTCAAGTTTGGGTATCTGAAGGAAAGTAGAGAGATGGCCATCTCTTTTGAGGACAAACCAGTTAACGAACTCACAGTTCCTGTGAGTACGACAACCGCTAAGGCTATCGTCGGAATTAAGAGGGTCATTAATACCTTGAATGACGATTTATCTCCCCCACCAGATCATCGATATATTTTTAGCGTAAAAGACGAAAGTTTGGAAATTGACCATCAACAAAAGTATTGCATCCTGCGCTTTGGTAAAGTTAAGCCCGTCCCCATTAGCTACAGGGAAAAGAAGAAATTAGCCAACACCTCTAAATCTACTGATGCATAAACAGATCTTACATCCGTTACTATCGATCGAGCTGGTCTTGTTTCCTTAAACTAGGTTCGAACTCAGATCAATGCAGTCAGTATAAACAGCAAGGAGATGATCCAGTAGCGCAACCTTATACATTTGAAGATAGTTGAAATTCCGGGAGTGATTCTAATGAAAAAAATTGGATATCTACATCCTATTAATCCTGTTGTTGACGCTGTTTTCAGTTTTACCAGAGCCTATATCTCTCATCAAACAGTTCCCTATTCTGCTGGAGGCCTACGGGCCACTGGGTTTGGGCGTGATATGGTTTGGTTTTGTAGGCATAGTTTTTTTGGCGGGGTAGGTGATCAAAGATCGGTTGGGTAATAAAGAAGACAATTACTACGAACGCAACGTAGACAGATAGGAAGTGCCACATGCTGATGACAACACAGGATCGATTTGAAGATCAGGAAATTACCCAAACTCTGGGTCTAGTTAAAGGCAGCACCATCAGGGCCAAGCATCTTGGCAGTGATATTCTGTCTGTGTTGCGCCATATGGTAGGCGGTGAGCTCACTGAATACACTAAAATGTTGGATGAATCTCGTGAGCAAGCCCTTGATCGCATGATTGCCGAGGCCGGAAGCCAAAATGCCGACGGTATCGTCGGTCTCCGCTTTACCACCTCGACTGTTATGCAGGGTTCAGCAGAATTACTGGCCTACGGGACAGCCGTGCGCTTACGCCCAAAATCCATTCCACCTACGGAAGACGCCTAGGCCATCGGCATCTATTTTTGACGATTCTGGTAAACTTCTCTCCAAAACTATAGCCCCAAACTATAGCCCAAGTACTGTACGTAAAGTACTGAAACCGCACTACGCTTTTTCAGAGGTCCTCACATGTTTCCTATCTCCCATAAACAGAATTTAAAAATAGTTTTTAGTTTGACCGGCATAGTCTCTCTAACACTACTGGTTTTGACGACGATTACTGCTACAGCCAAAATTGATTCAGTCTTGGAAGTTGTTCCAGAAAATGCGATTGCCGTTATTAGGGCTGGTAATTTGAAGGGGTTTAACCAGGAGGTCAATAAGTTAGCGGCTAAAATCGATCCCAATACCGATCCAAAACGAGATGTATTACTCGACATTTTGAAAGATCTGGACAAGGATGAAACCGATTTTGAGCAGGAGGATATAAGTGAAGAGGCAAGGGATTGGTTAGGTTATGCAAAAATCGCTTCTCCTGAAGAACGTGAAGGAATGACTAAAAGTGAGAAATTTCAACAATTGTCTCCTGAGCTACAAGCAGAGATAGAAAAGGGCTTGGAGAAATTAAAATCCAACGATGAACCGGAAAAGATGGAGGAGAGTGATTTTGAAAAACTAGATGTATTAGAAACCGCTTGGGGAATGGATTTATCGCAAGACGCAGCTGTTTTTCTCTATCAAAATTCGAATGATGAAGACGAGGACCCGTTGTTTTCCGTAGCCGTTCACCTTGCTGATGAGCAGAATTTCCAAAAAATGTTGGAAAAAGAATCCGTTCAAACTCTTGAAAAAAAATACAGTGAACTGAGTTACCAAACATTAATCGCCAAAGAAGAAGGCATTTTGCAGCCAGTCGGGTACCTTGTCATACTGGAGGATGTAGCCGTCTATTCTGAGGATCAGGGGATTTGTCATCAAGTCATCGATACTTATCAGCAAAAAGTTCAATCACTACTGGAAACATCTGATTTTACTGCCGCTAACCTTGATTTAACTTCCGGCCTTAATGATGTTGTAGCCTATTTAGCAATTCAGCGATTGGTAAAGGATAATGAACAGGTCTTATCTGATACATTCGATAAGTGGCTAGAAGAAACCGAAGACAAGAACGGTCTGGAAATACTCGAGGGGCGATTGCCGAATGTTCAGTCCTGGATGCAGCAAGTTCAATCGGCTAGCCTGACCTTTCAGCATCAGGATGGAGAGATGCTGCTGACACCGTCCGTGCAGGTCGTAGCAGATAGTGATATGGCCGACTTTCTCCAGCCGATTGCTGAGGGTAATAAGAGTTATCCATTATTGGAGTATCTACCACAAAACAGCGGGATGGCGGTGAGCGCCTATCTGGACTCTCAGAAAATTGGCGATTGGATGCAGTGGAGCATGGACTTTCTTTTTCAAGTATTGGGACAGTTAGAGGCAATCGACATACCTGAAGATGCGGCTTCCACGGTTCCAGAGATGATCGATGCGATTGCCTCCTTCTATTCTTGCGTTGAACCGCGTATGGTCAGCAGTATGACCATCTCAAGTTCCGTTTACCCCGACAGCAATCAAATCTACCAAATTAAAGACAAGGGGAAATTGATCCAATTATTGAATGATGGTTCGATTCCATCGATTTTCGGTTATCAGATTTATCAAATGATGGGATTGGCAACGACGCAAAAATCTGAAAGCGATGGAATAGTAGAAACATATCAAGGTGTAGAGATCAAAAGCCAACTGTTATTAGATATGAAGAATCTGCCGGGTATACCGGGCGGGGATGCGTTAAAGATGTTGCCTGATGAAATCCACTTTTACCATACTATCGTCGGAGATCTTTTGATTTTATCCACATCAGGCTCATCACAAGCCATCAAAAACATCATCGACATTGTGCTCGGTCAGGATTCCGGTTTCGATCAAAGCACTGGATATAGTCGGATGATGAAGGTGCTAGGTACTGACGGCTACATGTCAATGGTACTGTCCCCAATGAGGCTGGTCAATCAGGTATTGGCGGTATTAGCACAGAGTGACCCTAACATCGGCATGATAGCTGGTATGTTTGCTGGCGTACCAGAAACATACAGTCTCGCTATTGGTGCCGCACCAAAAAAGAATGCGTTGGAGATGAGATTTTTTGTCTCCTTGATGGAGTTGAAGGAACTTTACACTATGGCTACCGCTATGGGTCAGATAGGCGGTGGCAAGTAGGGGGATTAGAGCTTTGATCAGAGATGAACTTGACTGAAGGCTTTTGGTCCGGCATCGCGGCCATTACATCAAACAAGTTGAGATCGTTGCTGACCGTCCTGGGCATTGTTATCGGTGTCGGTTCAGTTTTGGTGATGGAGGAGGTCAAACGGATCGGTGGCGCAGATAATTTCTCTATATATCGTCCTCGCCACATACGTAAAGCGGATCGCTGGATTCGAAACCCCAGTAAGCACAATTTAAAACTGGAAGATGCCACTACCATCGAAGCCGAATCTCCGTTGGCCGAAAGTGTGGCCAAATACAGCTAGGCAAGGCATCGAGATTCATGGAGTTGTCAGCTTTAATGATCAATCGATAGTATCTGGAGAAGATGAGAGAATTAATGCGGAGTCTACAAGAGCCTGATTGCAGGTTATTCATCAAAAACATGAACCCGCAATTGAGGTCAAAATTGTTTTAGACCACGCTGGATACAACCAGGCTGAAATAAGTCGGTCATTTGCCAATGCTAATAATCTTGAACTGGTGTTTCTACCTCCGTACCCATCCAATTCTAAACTGGATTGAACGATTATGGGGACAATTAAAAAAACGGTGACTCACAATCAATCTCAGGAGCATTTGTCTGATTTTCATGATGCGTAATGTCCTGTTTTGACCTGATCTCAAAACAGCAGCCAGATCTGAAAGAATTGTTATCTCCTAATTTTAGAATTATCGGCGTCTCATGCTAATTCTTTTGGATTAGGGGTATGGCAACCCCAAGAACATGCCTGTTTTGCGACTTAAGCGTTTTTCGAGGGCCTATAAGTAAAATTCGCAATCAATCTTGCTTGTGAATAACAGCCCAAGCAGATAGAAAAATGGAAGTGTACGTTTAGAATATATGTGCTTTTCTGTGTGATGGAGGAAGAGATAGACTCGTCGGAAGAAGGAAAAGGCTAAGGGCAGTTGATACCCGCCTCCCGTACACGAGTTATCTTTGGTGTGGGCCTCAGTGAGTCTGACTCAAAGGCTTTTCAGTCACATGGTGTAGTCACGAGTAGCCCATAAAAATACACACCCGAGATCAGTAGCGGCTAAAATAAAGAGTCTCAATTTTTACAATCACCTGTGGCCATTCCACCCCACCGTTTAAGATGCCGGAACGCATTTTCGACTCTATAGCCCATTTCGTACCAATCCTGATTGTCATTTCTCTGATATTTTCTCTTTTTCTTGGCAGGAACAACGAACTGCATATCAGCTTGATTGGCTTTTTGAAGAGTAGCCTGGCTTATTATCATAATCCTGATCGGCCAGTAAATGCTGAGCCTGAATTCCTGGTCTCAGATCTCCAGCTTGAGAGCAATTTGCTGTTGTGCCTTCCGTAACAATCGCTTGGATCGGCAGACCATTCTGATCCAAGGCCAAATGTAATTTTGTGTTGAGCCCCCTTTGGTCCCACTCATCTGCTGATTCCCTTTTATAGCACCAGCCGCAGGTGGCTGAACTTTGATCTGACTGGCATCTATCATTAACCACTCATAATCTGGGTTATCGGCTAATTGTTCCAATATTTTTTCCCAGACACCTTTATTTCTCCACCTAATAAATCGACGGTGGGTATTGCTCCATCCCCCATACCTTTCAGGTAAATCGCGCCACGGTGCCCCGGTCCTGAAGATCCAAAAGACCCCATTGATAAATTGACGATTATTCTTAGCTATTCCTCCCCAGACGCCCTTTCGTCCAGGTAATAGTGGCTCTAATAACTGAAATACTTGGTCGGACATATCGTGGCTGTCTGGAACTGATTTCATTTTTCTACCCCTATCTTTTTAGGGTATTATACCATTTGTCTCGTGACTATACTTCTGGTCGTCAGTTCACACTCTAAAACTTCTCCCAACCCCCCGCCGTCTCAAGGTTTAGGGTAACTAAGGCTAAGCATGGCCTCAACATCCATGGGATCGACGCCATATTCCTCTCTCAGATCATTGAGTACATGAGCCTCGACCTCTGTTTCCTCCTCGAGAGGCAGTTTGATCCGTCGGCCTTCATTCATGGCTGAAATCTTTGCCCCAACATCCATCATCAGGGACATCATGGCGTCTTCTTCGTCAAATTCGCTCTGTTGGATTCCTCGGGCTGCCAGTAAGAAGTCGATGATATGGTCCGCAATGGCGCTATTGTATCCCATTCCCTTTCCACCGGCCCCGTCCAGTCGGTGCGGATTGATGTATTCAATCACACCGTCTTTGGTTTGGCAATAGGTCCGAATCCATTGACCGTCTTTCCCCAACTCTCTCTCCACCGGAAACACCTGGTCAGCCCGTCCGCCACCTTTGCCTGGCAGGTGCCCCTTTTGATGTCGATGCGCTTCCGAACAGTAGCGTAATTCCGTCACCTCCGGCCGATAAACCAGCGTGCCACGCTCTCCCTGCCATTCGGTATGCCCTGGACGTCCCTGCCGTCCTAGAAATCCTTTGATATTGGAGGCTGAGTCTATGACAAGCAAGTCGTTTGGAAAGCCAAAATAGCGCGCGCGAAAATTCTCGTCTTGGTGGTAGCGCTGCGGTGTGGAATAAAAGGAGACGGTAGGCATACTGTGCTCGATAGACTGCACCCATAGCGGATGATTTTTGGCAAACGCAATCCAACGGGAGTTATTGTGGTAACCGGTATGGTCATTATAGCTGAAGATGCGATGAATACCTCCCAGGTATCCGCTCTGGTTGAGAGTTTGGGCAAAACGATCAATTGAGAATCGAAAAAAGTTTTCAGCCACCCGTACCACTACATTTTTCTGACGGGCAACCTGGATCATCTCTTTAGCCTGGCTAAGCGTGCTACACCAAGTTGTTTCACACATGTTGTGGATACCGTGACTGGACAGATAAACGGAGATCGAATGGTGCGATGGAATCGGAGTGACCACCAGCGCCGCTTCCATCAGGCCATCAGCGACCAGGTGGCGGATGTCAAAGTAGGCCGGTACGTCCAACATGGAGGCAAGCGCCCAACAATTTTCCTCCACGGGGTCGCATACCGCCACTATCTGGCCCCACGGTTTTAAGAAACTAAACACCGGTCCATAGTGCCGTCTGGCTCGATTTCCAGCGCCAATCAGCGCAACTTTCAATGGTTCGTGTGGAGTAGGGATTTCATTCATTATTTCACTCCTGGCTGAAGTTTCCGGGTAACAGGGATTTGTTTCAGCAACGCCGCATAGTTAATCTCGTAGAGGTTCAATCCCAGGGCATAAATTTCATCACTTGAATGATCTGATCCAGTTCAGCCAAGGGCCTCGTATGATCTTTTACCCAGTTGGGGGCCAACGGAATATAACAAGAATTTTGACGCCTGTAAAGGTGGAAATCAGAGCCAGTAACTGTCAAGCCTTGGCGGAGAACCGCCACCCGCGTAATATTATCATCCCGCTCTTCAGATGATTTTATGACCGAGTAAATCTGAGTTTAGATAGCGGTTAAAAGTTCTGGTATGATAGCTTCGTTAAGACCTTTTTTAAAGGTCTCAGGCTCCTGAAATCCCCAAGAACAGCCCAAGGGCATTAATTCCTCGAAATAAAGCTACTACGCTGGCTCTAGGCGATAGATTCCACCGGGGCAAGTGGCGAATCTCACCTGGACGCTTTCAGTTTTGACCTCGATTTCCCGGTCGCCCTCTTCACCTTTTTGGTGCACCCGCACACGCCGCCGTGGCCAGGGATTATCCACCGTACACGGCCGCCCTTTCTCACTCTCAATACACAAGGTCCGCACCTGTCCGTCGTGCAGTTGGCTGGAGACCAAAAACGCGCCACAGGCCCGCAGCCGACCAAAGCGCGCCGGCTGCTCCTTCGGCCAGACTGGGAACAGACGCAGCACGCCTTCGTGGCTTTGCAGCAGCATCTCGTTGATGGTGGCGGGTACCCCGCAGCAGTTTTCAATCCCGCCCCCGCCGCCAAAAACGCTCAGGTTCGGAAAGCCGGTGATGGTGAGTTGCTGGCGGAGCTTGGCTAGTGTGTCGTGCGGGTCGTGGCCCACGCGGACTGCAGTGGTATAGGTCTGGCTAAATCCGTTGAAGGTATTGGTCCATTCATGCTCCGGCCAGCTTTTAACATCGTCTTGGACGATCTTTAACCACTCCGGATCCGAGCCAAGCCCGATGTTGCCCGTGGGCCAGACGAGGCCGAGGTGCTCGATCCGGGCCTGTTTCCGCTCCGGGCCATAATAAGCGGCACCCGGCCCCGACTCGGCGCGGCGGATCAGTTTCTCCTCGCCCACCTGCGCCAGTGGAAAATCGCTCAGATGATCCGAAATGTGCTGCCATTTGGCCCGTCGCTGTTGATCGCGGTCCAACTCTCTACTCACATCCAACAGACCGCGAAAAAGTGCCTTCACAAAGCCGAGCGTCGGTGTGGCGTTGACATCCGTGCCCCCGTCACCGACCTCGCCGCCGGCGTCGCCGTAGATGACATATCGGCCGTCTTCGAACTTAAGGTAGTCCTGCCATAAGTCTGCCGTCTCAACCAGAAAGGGATAGATCAGCTGGGCATAGTCCAGGTCGTAGGTATGGTAAAAGCGCATGAACATATTCATCGCCGCGAAGGCGGCATTGCCTTTAGCCCCCAGAAACAGACGGTTACCTTCGTCCGGTCTGGTGTCGAGCGAGAAGCATGTTTCCAGACCCTTGGGCCCAATTCCCACCTCGTAATAAAGTCCCCGGCACTGGAGCAAACGCCGCGCGTTTTCCCGGGCAATGGGCATGTAGTCGAGGATAGGCGTATCGTAGGGATCAGCCAGCTCAGCCTGGTTGGAGGAAAACACGCCCCACCAGGGCGCTTCGTGGTTGTAGTTGAGGTGATAATCGGCCTGCCAGGAGGGGCTGTCGGTGGTGATCCAATTACCAAAGAGCGAGGGTGGAAAGTCCCGGTTGCGGCTGCAGGAAGCCATCAGGTAGTGCGAACCGTAATAGTACTTTTCGATCAGCGGATCGCCGATTTCGACAAACGACTTGGACCAGAATTCTCGCCACCATTGACGATGTTGGCCACGCAATGTCTCCACCTGCTCCAGAGAGATCGCGGCCACACGTTTTTGCGCCTCCTCAAGGGGTGAGGGAGACTCGAAGTTGGTCACCACCGCGGCGACGATTGTCACCGGCCTACCTGGACTGAGCATGAACCGGTCGCTGCTCCATCCATCGCCTCGGCTCCAGGGCAGCGCGTGTTGGCGGTGGTTGAATAGTCGCATGGCGACGGCGGCTTCGGCCGACCAGGCCAGTGGTTGATGTTCAATGGCCACGGAATTGGTGGTGGATTTGAACCGGCGCACCGCCCAGTAGCCGTCGGACAGATTGCCGCTGGCCGTTTCGGACTCATTACCGGCCATCGGCCAAAGCGTGACATCCACGCCCACCACATCGGTGGGGCGGCGCATTTCGTCCGTTTCTTGCCCGTCCACAGACAATTCGATCACCAGCAGGTTTTCGGTAGCAGGAATCCACGAACACATATGGATGGTGACTCCCGCTCGAGTACATGGCGGCGGATCGTCCATCAGGTGCTTAGTCTTGAGGGTGTGAATCACCTCGGCGGTTTCCAAGATTTGCTCGGCGTAATATGAACCGTCCAGGGCAGCCGGAATGCACACGTCGATCCCTCCGATGGGAGCTGGGTGACCGTTAGGATAGATCGGTTTGGCCTTCCAGAAATCGTTTTTCGAGATCCAAAAACGATGGCGCTCCGGAGCGCAGGTGAGATCAACCTCACGTCGGTAGTTGAGATAGTAGTCTTCGCCTTCGTTCAGGCCGTAGACGACTTGTCGTTCGGTCACCCCTCCAAGGGTTACGCCGAGGTCTCCGTTACCCAACAGCGGCCCGTCCGGAACCTTGCGAGTGGGCACTATCTTGGGCGGTTGGGTAAACACGCCTTTCTGGCGAGCCACAATTTCAAGGGCTTGGGCCGGTACCGGCGAATCATCCTGGTCCAGTAGGGAGGGTTCTATCGCCCCGGATACGAATAGTGGTAACGAAAAAGGTGTTTTCATATCAACCTGTGGAGTTTCGTTGGTAGATTTCGATGGTTGGCATCCACAACAGTTCGATTAAAAGCAAAAGGTGCTGGTACTTCGGCAGAAAATGGCAGAGTTTCGATTCCAATGGGCATGCACCGCATACTCCTTTAGTTCGATTAAAAGGCTGCCTTTTGAAGACATTCAGATTATAGCTAATCCAGTCCCCATCAGCAAATCAAAAATGGTAGTTGTTCGATTTCGGGATAATTTTCGCATTGATCTCCAAAAGTACCAAAAAGCTGGGAGGTCGACAAAATCAAGCCCAACAAGGGTTTAAGGCTTAATTTGTCACCTTTTAAGGTAAAATAGTGGCAACAAATCAGTTAAATTTGGGTGGTCGATAAAGATCAGAAGGCGGTAAAACTGACCAAAAGCCTATCGAATAAAGGTTTTTCGTCCTGGAACTACAAAATGTTATCAGTGGTATTTTTCTCTATCCCAATCACCTACTTAATAAGCGACTTTTCCTGATATAGCCTGTAGATCAGTATTGAATCGCTATTAGTGTTGACTATCTCTTGCAACTCCTTCGTCATTATCGATAGCCTTTTAGGGGGTAATTCTCCCTCAAAGACTGAATTCTAAACCCTGGTTAGATGCCAACGCAAGCACTTACAAACTTCAGCCACATGCTTGCTTTACACATTGTAAACAGCGGTTGTATACATAGTTTCACCACCCTTGGTTCAAGGCCACTATCCAAGTATCATCCGGTAGGTGACAAAACATTGTGTCACAAGCTAGGCGATCGGAACTCACACCGTCGAAAATAACCGTGGTCCGATCTCGCGTACTGTTTTCATCCGTCAAGGAGGACTCATTCGTAGTGATATCTCTAACTCTTACCTATATGCTCCAATTCGACAATGCCAAGTCGAGAAGGCCACACCATTTTCTTATTTTTCTTTCTATGGTAATAGTTCTTCAGCAGTAGCGATAATCAAAGGCCAAATCCGTTTCTTTTCCTGATACAGATGGGCCAGAAAATGTCTGCTACCATCAGTCTTATATAACAGACCATTGGTACCTATACATAATTTAAGGTCATCGCCTTTAACTAGAAACCAGTGATGATAAGCATCTTCGCCATAGAACGGGTCTTTTATAGATGGATTATTGAATTTGGTTATTCCCTTAAAATGTGCAAACAAGTGTTCTCTCTTCCCGCTGCCATATCCCGACGTATCTTCATAACCATTCAGGCAATTCCATCGCTCCATTCTACCAATCTCATGGGTTAAGAATTCGGTAATGTAGCGGAAGGTGATAGTGGCCGGAGTCGATGTCGGTAACTTCTGTGGCACATCAATTCCAATTTCTCTCGAAATTTGGTCCAGGAAATTGGAAGATTCTAGCTTCATCATTTTGTCCAACCAGTTCGAGTGGGAGATCGTTTCATCATCTAAACCAAACGCCCCTCTATGTACGTGCACACTTCCACCCCGATTGACATCAATGCCAAAGCCACTATATCGGCCTTTGGTCATTAAAACCAAACAGTTATATTGACCTCCACCAGGATGAGCTTCAATCAGATTGAAGCGATTAGGATAGCGCCGCCAAATTTCAGTCACAAAGCGCCAAGATAAGGCTTCAGTTATCGAGTTTACAGACATAATTAATTAATCACTTAATCCAGAAAGTTTTTATCTAAAAGCCTCATTTGCTAATATATCTCGTTCCACGTAATGTTTAAACTCATGGGTAGAAGTAAAACATCGAAATCCAGCTAAACTAGCTACACTATGTGTCTCGCTACTTTCGTTGATCAAAACAGCTACTGGCTGACTCAACTCCGTCTGGATTCCAGCTGGCCAAGCCAAGTCCAAGACCGCCTTTTGCATCCCCGTTTGTTCATCTGAGAGATCGTAGGTAATTTCACCTGAAGGTAGTCCTTGGGAAACAATCCAACTATTTATAGACTCTATTTCGCGTTCTTCTTCCTCGCTAGTAATACCACCAATAGATTCTGAGTCAACTGCAATAGTTGCCGTTTTTCCTTCTAACCAATGTAAGTCTCCATGCAAAAGTACTTCCATACGTGTATTAAGCTCTTCCGCTAGTAACTCTTTTCTAGCTTCAAGGAAATCCGGAAAGCTCTCTAATTCCCATAAAGTTGGATCCATCGGAATCCATTGAGATTCCAGAGCCCCAGGATGATCGGCTTCAACTTTAGGGAAGTAATCTTGTGGGAATTGATTGCTAATATGAAGATTTGACTCTTTGGTCAGAAAGCAGAAGTTAGCTAATGCATTGACTTGGGATTTGCGGTATCCATAGTTATAGAGCTTCGATTTGGGAAAAATATGGTGGACTTCCAGTTTACTCATTGGGCCTAACATGCCTGACTTTAATTCCAGTCCGGTTCCCCAATCTTTAGCTTTACCTACTCGAGTGAGAAAATACAAAACGGGGTAGAACCTAGCGCCTAAACTCCAACCGGTAAAGTGACCAGGCTCGGCTCGTAAGCCGCCATTCCAGAGACGGAGTTGTTCTAGCAATTTATCGAGTCCGCCATCACTTCCTTCTAATGCTTCTAGGTCCTGGTCAATGAATGATTCAGTAGAACCAGAGAAACGACCCCACATCGCAGCTTGTAGATACCAAAATAGCAGCTTATCACGCTCCTTCTCATCCATACTGCTTTTACCCTGGGATTGCCTTTGATCCAAATAGCGAGTCATCACAGGAACCGCGAATCGTCCAAAAAATACGCGGTCATGATCCAATCCTAAAAAGCCACTAATTAGGTTTAAGCAGGAATCAATATGTTTAGTAGCACAGGTAAGTGCATCCTGAACTTCATCAGAATTTCTTTCATGCAGATATTGGAATTTGGCCTCACCAGTCAGTACCGTATTTACCGAGCGCAATAACCAGTCCAGATTAAAGTTATAACCGGACTGTTTCCATTTCTCAAGCTCAACTTTCATAGCCTCACGTCCCTGAGGCCAATCAGCACAAATTTTGGCTAAGGCTAAATCACCCTTGGATAATTTGGTGTCGCCGCTATTGACTCGATTAAAGATATCAACCACTACATCCAGCGATTTATCAGCTCCAGAAATTTCCTCTATATGAAGGTCTACCTCGACTATACTCAATAATTTACTTAACCGAGACACATACTCGCCCATATGAGGAGCAAGTATTGGATTTGCCGACATCAGGGTTGCATATTCACCTAAGCCGGTTGCGCCTTTCTTCATCAGGGCAGTGACATCAATCCAAAGTGGGTCGTCTTTCATCTTAACTGGTTGGAAGAATTCGAACGTCTCTTCCTCGAGATTAAAGCGGAGCCCCGTAAGTGAGTTGCTATTACCATCGAAAAATTTTGGTGGGTTCCCCCTAACAACGCCGTAAAGTGAAGTCATGCGTTGCTGGCCGTCCAATAAAAGCTTTACCACACCAGTCGCAAGTGGACTATCACCACGATGGCTAGCAGTCTGGGATTCTGTAGCCCATACCAAAAGCCCCCCAATTGGATGTCGCCGATAGAGGGAATCAAACAGACCTCTTACTTGTTCTCGGTTCCAGACGTAACCCCGTTGAAATTCAGGCAGTGCCAATAGGCCGTTATCGATAAAATCTAAGATCACACTGATTTTCATACCTGTTTACTCCTTCGAAACTTATTCAATCTACTTTATCTATGATAATTGGCAAGGCATTATGGGCATTTTTCAATAATGTTGTTCTATATACTGATAGGCTTTCTGAAATAGCTCTTGTTCCTGATGAAGTTTGTATTTGAAAAGTGTTCTACGCAACACCTTCTTAATTTCGCGTTCACCGGCATGTGTTTTTTGCCACCCGTCAAAGCGGACAACGCGCACAATTTGATCAACATCATTGACCAGGTTCTCCACAATGATTGGCGTATCTGGGTTTTTAACATCCTCGAATAACTCAGTTAGAGCAGCTTTTCCCTGCTCTTCGCTCTCGACCGGACTGTCTTCAGCACCTACCTGCTGCTCCATCTCCACGATTTCACGCGCTAAATTAAGCAGCTCTTTCAAGAATTCGATACTAACGATAAGTCCTTGCCGATGGCGATTTTTCAGTTCTTCCAATCGTTCGGACAATGCCCGGAACTTCTCCTGATCCACTAATTTGCGCAGACGGCGAGTGATCTTGAACTCTATCTCTTTGGCTTTTTCATCTGGATTGGGATTATTCAAGATAACTTCGAGTAACTCGTTATCGAGTATCAAGGTTTCCAGGTCATCCTGAACATCATCAACACTAATGCTCTGATGGATCAATTCAACCGTTTTGGCTCCCAATCGGCGCCAAAGCAGACGACCAGTCTCGTCGATCAGTTTGACCGATTCATAGACCTGCATCAGCCATCGGTAATCAGCGGTATATTGAATCAGTATGGGGTCTGGTGAGATCGCCTCCCATAGTCGGCCTAAGACACTACAATCGTCGGCAAAGTGATCCCGTGTTTCGGTGTCGGGCAAGCACTCTTGAGCAGCCATTAATCCGGCATAACCTTCTAATGTACGGTCAACCCCATCAAAATAGGATAGGCATTCATTTATGGCTGCGGGAAGTTTCTCTTTTAATTCAGCGATATTCCTGACGACCTGTTGTACGCCCTCCTCGTCAAAATAGAGCGATTGAGCTACATCATCAAACACACCCAGATAATCGACAATCAACCCATGAGTTTTCTCTTGGCCATAAGGACGGTTGGTGCGACAGATAGCTTGTAGCAGTGTATGGTCACGTAACGGTTTGTCCAGATACATGGTTTGGAGTATGGGCGCATCAAAACCGGTCAGTAACTTGGATGTCACAATCAGGATCTTGAGCGGATCTTTAGCATCACGGAATCGATCCAGTAACTTTTCCTCGGCATCGGGGTCACGGTGATAAGCGGTATACTGTTTTTCACGGGCATTAACCGACATTACCACCTCTGACGTTTCTGAGGGTAAATGTCGGTCCAACTCCTTCTTATACAGGTCACAACCCTCTCTATCATAGGTCACGATCTGAGCACCGAAGCCGTTGGGGGCCACATTCTCCTGGAAGTGTTTGGCAATGTCGGTGCAGACCTTACAAACCCTGTCAGAAGCCTTTAGAAAAATCGACATTCGAGTTGCGGCTCTGGCTAACTTATTACGCTGACTATCATCCAATCCACTGGTCAGTGTCTGAAACCCTGCATCGATTGACTGCTGATCCAGATGAAAATCCAATAGCCGAGGCTCAAAATGGAGCTCTTTGGTAGCGCCATCTCGTATCGAGTCTTCAAATCCATAACGACTCATGTAACCATTCTCATCTTCTTGAGAACCAAAGGTGGTAAATGTATTTCGGTCACGACGGTTAATAGGTGTCCCAGTTAAACCGAACCGAAACGCATTAGGGAGAGCGCGACGCATATAAATACCCAGGTCGCCTTCCTGAGTCCGGTGGGCTTCATCGGCCAGAATGATAATGTTTGACCGTTCGTTAATCGGTTCCTCGGGTGGGTTTTCGCTGTCGTCCACTCCAAATTTATAAATCGTGGTAATGATGATCTTGCGGACGTCTTGATCAAGCAGTTGTTTTAACTGTTTTCTACTGTTGGCTTTAACTAGATTAGGCGCATCGGCCGCATTGAAAGTTCCTGTGATCTGTGTATCCAGATCGATACGATCGACCACAATAATCACTGTTGGGTTATTCAGCTGTGGATGCAACCGCAATTTATTGGCGGCGAATAACATCAACAGCGATTTACCCGAACCTTGAAAATGCCAAATTAAACCGGTCTTGGGTTGGCCCGCCACTACACGATCTACCAGCTTATTGGCCCCTTCATACTGCTGATAGCGGGCGATGATCTTGATCCGTTGCTGCCCTTTTTGCGTGGCGTAGGTGGTGAAGTTAGACAACAAGTCGAGAATGACCTCGGGTTTCAGCATCGATTCAACCGCCTGCTTTACCCGCGCTAGAGAAGGCTGTGTTTCTTGGTTATCTACTCTCCACGGCCCCCATAATTCAACCGGCATGCGAACCGATCCGTATCTATAATCTTTCCCTTCCGTAGCCATAGAAAAAACATTAGGCACAAACAGTTCAGGGATGTTTTCTTCGTAGTCCTCATGAATTTGTAGAGCCCCGTCCAACCAACTTTGACTGGGTCGAACTGGCGTCTTAGTCTCAATTACCACCAATGGGATACCGTTTATCAGCAGGACTAAATCGGCTCGCCTCTCCTCACTACCCACTTTAAATGTGAATTGCTGAGTAACTACGTATTGGTTCTGCTCCAGGTCATCGAAGTCGATCAGCTTAATAGTGATGTGCTCCCCATCTGACCCAAACGGCATCGACTTCTCACCCGTCATCCAGGCGGCGAATTCCTCATTTGCCTTGACCAATCCATGGCTACGAACGCTGATGATAATTTCCCGAAGCCTGTAAAGCACATCATCGACGCGATCGGGTTGAACCGAAATGGACGGATTCAGTCGGATAAGCGCCTGTCGAAGATGTTCCACCACAAGCACATCCTGATTTTGACGAGGAAGATCCTCATGGGAAAGGTATTGCCAGAGTTGCGACGGAGTGCCGTATGGCGCCTCAGCCTCACGTACCTGCCGTTGTACAACGACATCACCACAGAGCAGGTCGCAGACGAAGGCTTCGACGGTGTTGGCTTCGTTGAAGGTCATGATGCCAAGCCTTCTGCGATTACCTTCCTTGCAAACGACCCGGCACTCTTAAGTCGAGCCTTCGTTTTTCTTCGGGCATCACTTACAGCATTGATTAGCTTAACGACGTCTTCTTGGTAGCTGAAGGGGGGAACTGGAATCAGGATGCGTTTAAGATTGGATGCGTTAATGTTGGCTTGACTGACACCGCGGGTTACGAACGACATAACCTGCCGTCTTCCGATCGGTGCTCTTAGATAAGCGCAGAGATATTCCGGCAGCAATCGATCCGTCTTGACCTTCAAACGAATGAGATAAGAAGCAAAGACGTGATTCCCAGGTAAGTCATAAACTCCTGCGCGACCGACTAGCTCGTAGCTGTTTGTGCGATTGAAAAGCACGTCGCCGGGTATGAGCTTGTATGTCTCAAAATCCGAATCGAGGAGGTTCAGATACTTCAGATCGTCGGCTGTCGCTTTTCCGTCCTTGAGATTCATCATGCGGAGAACAGGGTAGCAACCGCTGTTACTGAGGCTATCTGAAAGGCCGTACTGTGTCGTAGTTAGCAAATTGCCAAGTGGAACAAGATTCCAATTCCCTGAATACTGCCCAATCCGCTCATGGTACGCCTGTACGCCGAGTGTTATACCTCGCATTCGGTGATCTACGATTGAGTCCCAAGTTGATACAGCTCGTTCAGATAGTTCGTGCAGCGCGTTCTGGTATTGCTCAACTGCCTGCAGAACCACCGCTATCCGGCGCTGCTCCTCCAGTGGTGGTAGGGGGAATTCCTCCTTCGCGCGAGATTGGACCAGTTGATGGTGGGTGATAGAGAGCCCGCTGAGTTACGAAGTGCTGCTTGCCAGAAAGTTTCTGTCTGCATAAAGCATGGTAAGAACTCAGGTAATACTACCTGGGGTCGCGCACGAAGAACCATGGCATGTGCTGAACAGACCCCGTCAAAGTCTGCAACGGAGACACGACGCAAGTATGCGTTTCGTCGTCCAAAAATAATGTCGCCAGATTTGAAGAGCATCTTCTGTTTCTCAACATCCTGGGTTGAGCCCCAACGCCAAATTTTCAATGATCCTGAGTCCAAGTGTGTAAGACCTACATACCTTTTAAATCCAGATTCACGAGGAACTTCAACCCGATCTTTGATCTCGATAGCCATCTGGTCAAATCGATAAGTCTCCCAATTCGATTTAGAGGCCTTCATCACTGGAATCCTCCTTTATTATTATGCTATCGAGCATACAGGTCAAAGCATCCATGTCTGACCAAAAAGATTTTCCTTCTTCCTCAAACCCTGCCCAAGTAGACTCAAGATTAGTGTGCTCGTAATCTTCTACAGTCGAAGATAGACGTTGAATGTAACGCGCGAGTGACAAACTACCGTCCAAGGCAAGGATCTCTTTGTTATCAACTACGCGCGCAAACCCTTCTTCGTCTGAAAAAGCTTTGTATGCATTAGAGATCTTCTCTTGGTGTTCTGGACGCAAAAAGCTTTGCGAACGCTCCTGTGCAACTTCGTCGACGGCATCAATGAAAAGCACTTTCCCTCTACGGCCGTCGCGTTTCGACGTGCGGCAGAAAACAACACAGGCTTTCATTGGAGAGTTGTAGAAGAGACCACCTCCCAGGCCAAGCACGCATTCCAGCAGATCTGATTTGATGAGCTTTGTGCGCATCTCTGCCTCTTCATTGCGAAAGAGTACACCATGCGGGAAAAGAATCGCACATCGCCCTGTTTTTGGGTCCATACTCTTCAAGATATGCTGGAAAAAGGCGTAGTCAGCACGGCCTTGAGGTGGTGTGCCGAGGAAGTTTCTACCCCATGGGTCGCTTTGCCAGGATTCTCGGTTCCACTTTTTGATCGAGTACGGCGGATTGGCTAACACCACATCAAATGTTTTCATCTCATCCGCTTCGATGTAGCTTGGTTGATGCAATGTATTGCCTGATCGAACATCGAAATCGTCCACTCCGTGTAGAACCAGGTTCATACGGGCGATTGAAGCCGTCATGTTAATCAGTTCTTGGCCGAATAGGCCGATGGTGCGGTGGTCTTCACCCTTTCTTTTGACCTCCGCCAAACAGGAAATTAACATCCCTCCCGTACCACAAGTCGGGTCGTAGATGGTTTCTCCAGCTTTGGGCTCCAACATCTGTGCCATCAGGTGAACCAGTGTACGATTAGTATAAAATTCTTGAGCCGTATGTCCACTGTCGTCAGCAAACTGCTTAATCAAGTACTCGTAGCCGTTACCCAATTCATCCTCGGGCACCAAGGCTAAGCTCAATTTCTGGCTGGAGAAATGCTCGATCAGGTTCTTGATAGTCTCGTCCGGCATTTGCTGTTTATCAGTCCAAGGTGCGTTGCCGAATACGCCTCTCAATCGTTCCGGATTAGCTGTTTCGATAGATCGAAATGCGTCAACCAGAGCCTGACCAACATTAGTAGCAACCGACCGTACATCTTCCCATCTGGCACCATCTGGAATCACAAAGCGATCGTTAGCCGTATCTGTGGCGTACCCTTCGTCTTCGGTTTCTTCGAATGCTTTCTGGTAGTCTTCGTTCCAAATATCGCTCAGTCGTTTGAAGAACAGCAGGGGAAAGATATACTGTTTGTAGTCACTGGCATCCACTAAACCCCTCAATAGTGTGGCGCCGCCCCAGAGGTAGGATTCGAGTTGTTGTTGTGATAGTCTATCACTCATTTAACCAACCCCCTTCGTTTAGCACATCACGCAAATGATCTTCCGCCGCTCGTGCTTCAGCCAAGGCCTGTTTGAAAGCGGCTATGGCCTCTGGCAGTGGTGGTATATCTTCGCCAATTGGTGGTAACACATAACGCGAAATGTTAAGCGTCCAATCCTCTTGCCTGATTTCGTCCAAGGACACAACCCTGGCTCGATCCTCAACATCTTCAAAGACCTGGACCCATTCCACAATCTGCTGTCCATGCCCTGGATCCAGGAAATTCTGGGCTCTTCCTTTCCTAAACAGAGAAGCCGCATCGATAATCATGACCTTATTCTGTCGTTCGGCGGGCTTGTTGGGCCGAAGGATCATTACAGAGCCGGCTAAACCAGTCCCATAGAAAAGATTGGGAGCGAGACCGATGACGGCTTCGATCATGTCAGCCTCTAATAAGGCTTTCCGAATTTTGCCTTCGGCACTTTTACGAAACAGAGCGCCTTGTGGAAGCACCACTGCCATACGGCTATTACCGCCGGGATTGAGTGAGGCAATCATATGCTGCACAAAAGCAAAATCACCGTAGTTTTCAGGTGGCAACCCATATTCTGCTCGTCCCCAGGGGTCGTTCTCCCAGATGTCGCGTCCCCAATTCTTGAGGGAGAACGGTGGATTGGCTATCACGCAATCAAAAGTGGCTAATCCACCTGAGCTATTGGTATACATCGGCTGACGCAATGTATCCTCGCGCTCGATTTGAAAGTCTTCTATCCCGTGTAACACCAGGTTCATGCGGGCAATAGCGGCAGTGGTCAGATTTTTTTCTTGACCGAAGATCTTTCCAAAGAAGGTTCGTTCATCACCGCCTTTCCGCTTAACATGCTCGATGGCAGCTAGCAACATGCCACCAGTACCACATGACGGATCGTAAATCGTCTCACCCTCTTTAGGATCCAGAATCTCTACCATCATGCGCACCACGCTACGTGGGGTATAAAACTCACCTGCTTTGTTCCGCCGTGTAACATCGGCGAATTTAGCCACCAGATACTCGTAAGCATCGCCTAAGATATCGGTTTCCACATCACTATTGCCCAAGGCAATTGGGGAGAATTCTTCGATTAAGTCTTTAACCAACTCATCGGACAGGTTCTCTCGGTTGCCCCAGTCAGCAGAACCGAAGACGCGACTCAGCGTGTTGGGATTAGCCAGTTCTATTTCTTGCATAGCTCGTTTAAGTTCGGCTCCGACATTGACTGAGGCTTCGCGGATGTCTTTCCAGTGGCAACCTTGAGGTAATTGGAACCGGTGCATCTCTTCAAATGTGCCCGGGTCGTCTTGACCATATATTGCTATGGCTTCAGCACTCTCCTCATCCCATACATCACAAATTCGTTTGAAGAACAGAAGCGGTAAGATATACCCCTTCCAGTCGGTTCGGTCGACGGCAGATCCACGGAGGGGGTTGGCTGCTTCCCAGAGGGTATTTTGAAGATCTTTTGGATTGGTGCTCATATTAAATAAATGCATCTGGCCTGTGATGAAAAGGGAGTATTAATGATTCCAATGAAGCTCAAGTTACAGCAAATGACGAGTCCTTTTTTTTCAGGACTATATCAAACTGACGATATTATATCAAATCATAATTATATCGAATCACAGCAACTCGACCAGCAACATCGTTAGACTGATTGATAAATGAAGGTTGACCTATAATTTGAATTGTCCTATCATGGTTATCATTTGTGAAACGCTAGCTAAAATCCGATCCTAGTCCGTCCATCTGCGTAATGTCTTCCGTGAGCTAGCCAATAGCTCAGACAATAGAATCAAGCTCGACAGGATAATATATTTTTCACTCAACTCAAAAATAAGAGGTGAGACAATGATCGGAAGTGAAGTGATGACAACTTAAAATAGACCCAATAAATCAGGATGATTATAAATCGAAAATGAATAGGCTCCTTTGCCTTAGAGTATACATTTTTATTCTATGCTGTATTATGTTTGCTTACACTCTTACAGACAATTCAAATGAGACGATTAAAGAAAAAAGAATATAAAGGTTGGCCAATCTACCAGAGGGATCGGGGTAGAAATCAATATTTATCATTAAAGCAGGTTGATCAAGCCAACGTTGAGCACCTTCAGGTAGTATGGAACTACTATATTTAGGAGATATTTCGTGACAATCGGTCTCAGATACAGTGATAAGGATGATCGATGAATTTCTACTGCCAGAAGGATACATCGAGAGCCAATTACATCAACAATTATAACTGGTTGAGAAACAGAGATAGGAATCAAAAGCAGAGAGACGGGAAATGGAAACCAAGACTGGCACTAGTTTGGAATTGTTAGTAGATGGACGAGTCCCCAAAGAGAGAATCATCATCAAAATGCAGCAAGATAAGTAGAGATTGAGAGATTTTGAAAAGGTTCTATAGGTACTCTTAGAGAGACGTCTACCCCTTGTGGTTCCGGATTATTATCTAGTTGATGAGCCTATAACGAGGTCAACACATTCGCGGTGACGATAACGTTTCTTGAATCAACATTCAACATCGTCGATTATCGATTCGGATCCTTCAGTTTCACTGAACTCGAAAGTGTTCCTGGTAATCGTCAACTCACTCTAAAGACTCTTTCACAATTACTCATCAGTGAGTCTAAAGTGATCGCTATTATTTCTTTCTATAAGTTGCCTTAACAGAAGTAATGTAATCTAATTTAGTTACAAATGTTGTAGAGGAGTATATATCTTCGATATAACCTGTATTACTAATCCATTTATTAATACCCTCGAAATATTGTGGCTCTGTATTGCCAATCCATTTATCAAAAACCATACCGTCACCGGGTGAATCAGCTGTTATCATAACCGGACCGTAAAACTCATTATATGTTCCACTACCAATACCATTGATCACCTTGAGTCTTCTTTTCCCTCCAATTCTCACTGGTTCTATCTCAATAAAATATATTTCGGTTTGATTCACGCTACTTAGGGTTAGTTGTACATCAGAATAAATACTACCACCATCCTTAACCTCAAAATTTTCTAACACATACTCATTATACTTGTCTGTGTCTATAGAATCATTTATAAATAATTGAGAACCGTCTGCACGTTGTTGCCCTAGATTTACTTTTATAGCTTGTTGTGATTTCTTGGCTCCAAGTCCTAATTTCACGTTATAGAATCCTTTTGGTAAGGCAATACCCCATGAATAACTACTACTCTTTGTTTCAAAAACATTATGGGTTGCTAATACTAAGTTTGATTCTGAAGGATTATATGAGCCGGCAAGGTTGTACCCCTCAAGCCAACCGTAAGTATAGCCATTAGATCTCCTAAAATAAGGACTACCACCATCTGCTATGTAACCAGAGGGAGCATAAAACCCTTCTAACGGTCCGAATGTAATTTTTATTGGTTTTCTGTACATATTCAGGGGATCTTTATTAGCTACAAATACAGGTTTTAAGGTTATATGATCCGTAGTTTTAATGGTTAGTAACTCCTGTTCACTTTCTATATCTTTAATCCAACTGTGAAAGTGATATCCTTCATTTGGAATTGCCATGATATTAACATCTATATCCTCAGTATAAAGCCCACCATCAGGCTCCAATTTTACATGCCCACTCCGTGCATCTTCTTCAATATTTATCCTGACCTTTTTTGTCCCAACATATACGGTGGTAGTATCAATGCTAATATTACCTGAATTGTCCGTAGCTTTTACTATAATGTGGTGCATGCCATGAGAAACACCCCTCAGTTTAGTAACTATTTGGTTAGCGTTATTTTCTTTTTTTACGAGTTGCTTATCCAAATATAGTTCTATTTTAGTTATTGAACCGCCATTATAGTCGTTGGCATATGCTTCAACCTCAATATTCACTTTCTTTGAGACTATAAAAAGCGCATTATTTTTAGGTTTAATGGTGTTTACCAGAGGTTTTGTATCATAATATTGAAGAGTTAGGCTATTCAGGTAATCTTCTATATTAGTGTATCCGTCGTTATTGAAGTCCTTATTCCCATCGCTGGGGTCATTGGGATCCAAGCCATTAGTAGTTTCCCATTCATCAGGCATCCCATCGTCATCGATGTCAACCGGTGCAGGCAATGACTTTAACTCAGGCCAACCACCAACAGCATCTTGCGTATCAATAAATCCACTGGTGCTGCCATTACCTCCATCCATGTAAGTTGCCGCACCAGTAGTTACATCATGTATTATTCTTCGGTCAACAGGGTCTCTCTTTAAACTTGCACCTACGAATTGAAGTACTTTTTGGTAAGCTTCCTCTGCGGTATGTGTCGTAACAATGCTTGTTTCTAATGGGCTTTCCAGACGTAAGTTTTGTCTGTCCGTATTAGATATATGACTCCATTTAGAATCAAATTGAACGCCATAATTCCAGTTATCATTCGTTGCTCGTTCTGATTCTGTTAATACATTACCATTAATGTAAAATTTCCCCCAAATATTATATAAGGGATCCCAAGTCTCGATTCTATTCCATATCGCAATAATTCTTTCCTGGTGTTTTGTTGTTGCGGGACCAGATTTATAATAGTTATTCACCATATTAACATTCATCCCTTCACCTCCGTAACAACTGTTGCCTTGCCAGTTGTATATCACATTATTTCTGAGATCAACCAAATCGGATAGAGCATAAGATGAAGCATACTCCCCAAGCCTCGGGTTTCTACTGTCGTGGTGTGCAAGCAAGTTATGATGAAAGGATGCTTTTTTGCCTCCCCATACACCACCATATCCGTGCTTGCCGCTTTCATGAACAGAGTGGCGCAGACTTTCTCCAACCAGACACCACTGCATGGTGAAATTTTCATTAGCATAGAATGAAGCACATTCATCCGTAGACCAACTCACAGAACAATGGTCTATAATGACGTTTTTGTTTTTTTGACCACCAAAAGCATCAGCTTGTTGCTGAGATTCATCACCCATTCTAAAACGTATGTAACGAACAATAACTTCTTCACTTGCGTCGAGGAAGACCTCCTGATTCTTTATACATATTCCATCTCCAGGAGCTGTTTGCCCTGCAATAGTAATGTATTCATTTCGTATTTTGAGCCTGCGCTCTAATTCTATGGTACCTGATACTTCAAAAACGACAATTCGTGGCCCTTCAGCTTCAACTGCTGCACGCAGACTACCCTCACCGCTGTCGTTGAGGCTGGTTACTTTTATCACTCGTCCACCACGGCCTCCGATGGTGTACATGCCATGTCCTTCTGCTCCGGGAAAAGCTGGAATTTTCTTAGCTGATACTTCATAGCAGGAAAGTAACACCGAAATGACTATTACAATACTACAAATTGTGATTGTGTTTAATCTTTGCATTATTCTTGTTTTTTTGAATTGATAAAATAGTTTTTTCGTAACCATTCAGCAGATAAAAAGTACTTAATCAACTTTTTGCAAATCTTGTGGGGTACATCAGAGTAATCACGTGTGCACAGTGACCGTCTCTCCCCGTGCACACGTGATTACTCTTTGTAAGCCGGCGAACGAATTAGTACTGACTTGGTTTGAATGCAGAGCCGCTTATCTTCTATTTAGTCTCATCATTCTGAGATCTCAATCGCAGATAATGCGTGCAGATCGTTTTCAGCATATTGTCTTCCTGAGAGCGAACTGCGTGCCCAACTTATTTTTTCAGATGAACCGATGCCGATGTGTTTGGATCAGGTTGTCTTTCGGGCGATAACCGAGAATTTCCACAGCTGGCCTAATATCCATGAACCCAACCTGATAGCCATCAGTGTTGCCAGATGTGCCATAGGTAATCAGATATTTTATCGGCCCTTGATAATCGACTGCCAAGCTGAACAGTTGAACACAATCACGTGGTGTCAGTAAAGTTGAGCAATGACGAATATCATTCGGTTCGTTACCACCGATAAAGCTACCGATCCGAATACTGATGAATCGGATTTGGTGAGCATCGACTAGGTAACGCCCAGCAATCTCGGCCATACCTTTCATGACGCCATACCAACTATCTGGCCGAAACTGGTCGGCAGTAGAAACTTTAGGTGGTAGTCCAGTCCAATTGTCGTTTGCTGGTTGAGCCAATTTTTCATTCCATCCCGTAACGGCATTAGTACTGGCGTAAATAATCTTCTTGATCCCTGCTTCGCGAGCTATTTCAAATAACAGCATGGAAGCTGTAATATCTGTCATCTGAGTCGAGTGTTTTAGTATGTCTTGGTAGCCAATAATAAGCCAGATGTACTAATACATCTTGGTTCTGGCATATGGCTTTCATTTGCGCAGCTTGTCGAATATCGGCTTTTTGAATGTTTGAGTCCGAGTCATTTAGGTCCACCGCAGTCAATTGGTATTGATCGTCAAGTTCCCAAGCTGATCGAAGAATAGTGCCAACTAAGCCTGCTGCACCGGTGAGTAAAACACGTAATTTAGTCGTTGGTTTTTGTTTCATTATAGTTCTAGTATCCATAGGAAAATTTATTTTGGTTAAAGTCCGTGCTCCGCACGGTTCAAGAATAATAAATTTAATTCTGAGACAACAACCAAGTTTTTGTAGATAGATTAGTAGAAAAACCTTGGGACGTGTCATCAGAATTCGTATCAATTTCCTCCTGTGAGACGCATCATTGAATGATTTGGTGTAACACGTCAAGTTGATTTTTACATTTATGGCCGATAAATGTAAAAATCGAGAAACACCTGGAATCACCTATTCTGAATCGATCAACTGATCCTAAATTTCTGTTATTTCAATCAGAAACAGAATAGTTATTCAAGCCGATAAGTTATTGTTAGCATAGTTCATGTTTTTCTAAAAGCATCGCATACCATTTGAGCTAATTGGCAAACCACATCTTTCGTACAGACGTACCGTGCAAACATACAGCAGAGGGTATATGATCTGATAAAAGATGTGTCTTTTTTATGGCCTGTAAATGACTATTCTGATTAATGTGCTTAGGAAATTAGCTGGGAAAGAAAGAGATTTGAAAAGAAAAGCGTGCGAACAGGTTTGCTGATACCTGCCTCCCGTACACGAGTTATCTTGTGCGTGGGTATCAGTAGCGATGTTGAAGTGAGTCACTAGATAAACGCAAATACCCCATTGATTCACTATTTGTTTTCTTACGACTATCGTTTAGCCTTTCTTAATTGCTGAATAATCTGATGCGTACTCATCCACCAAGTCGGTGGATGAAAGTAGTTGTTTTCTGCCGTCGGCCAACCGGTCCAATAAGTAGTGACGAACGGAACTAACTTGCGGGCTTGGGTTATTGGAATTACTACTTGGTCAGTCATAAAGAGTTTCATCGCTTCGGCTACCATCGGTTTAATTTTCGGGGCGTCGAGTGGGATCACCCCGATTTCGGCCACAATTTGGCTGTATCGATCGGCGTTGGCTCCGCTCCAGCGGACATAGTTGTTGCCACTAGGAGACCGTTCGCCAACTGGACGCCAAAACCGATTGGTGTAGCGATTCATCGACAACCATGGCTCATTAACCGATCCACAAGCATCCCAATCTACTACCGCCTCAAATTTACCGAAAGCTTTATTCTCGTTCCAGGTTGCTCCGGTAATCGCACGATTGGTAGCCAAAATGCCCGCTGCTCTTAGCTGCTCAACAACCACATCGCCTACTCGCCGCAGTTCGATTGCAGCTGCATGGGTTTGGATATTGAGCGATAGTTCTTTCCCCGATTTTTGGTAGAAACCATTGCTTCCACGTTGCCAGCCTTGGGCTTCAATCAATTGCTGTCCGGTAGAAACATTACCTTTGGGGTCAATCCACAAATCCTGAATGGCGTTGATATATGGCTGCATAGCTGGATATTCCACAAAAATCGTTTTGGAGGGAAATGACGTACTTTCATAGGCAATTTTAACTACTTGTTGGCGATCAATAATCAAGCTAAGTGCCTGCCGCATCTCAGGATTATCCCAAGGCGGAATAGTATGGTTGACCGATAACTGTCGTGGGCACGGGTCTAGCCAAGCATAGGGCATCTTGTTTTTCCAAGCCACCACATTTGGATTTTGGGTACGGATACTCTCGAAGGCGCCCAATGTGATGTCGGTAATACTATCGAGTTGGTTATTGACCGCTTGTAAGGCTCGATTTTCTTCCACTCCTGTAGTTACCCAAATTAACCGTTTCGGCTGAGGTAGCGGTCGAAAACCTGTTTTAGCTCCCCACCAATCGTTGCGGCGATCAAAAACAAACTCATTCACGCTGGCACTAACCAGCCGGTAGGCGCCTGTACCAATTGGCCAGCCTTTGTTGGTGTCGTAAAATTTGAAGGTGGACGGGTCTTGGTCGACCCAAATATGTTCTGGTAATATGACCATACTACTACCAACCCGCACCGAGAAATAGTCCAATTTGAAACGAGGGTTTGGACTTTTCAAATCAAATCGGACAGTTAGCAGACCAGTCTTCTCAACTCGTTTAACCCACTGCTGCATGCTGGCGGCATTTCCTAAGGATTGTGTACGGTCGTTGAGTAAGGTATTAATGGTGAAAACGACATCATCGGCAGTAAACGCTTCACCATCTGACCATTCAACGCCAGGCCGAATTGTTAGTGTCCAAACATCGAGTTTCTGGTTGGCAGTAAAAGATTCCCCAATCCAAGATTCGATTTTTCCTGTTTCATAATTCAGAGTAAACAAAGGTTCCCATGCACACTGTCGCATCCCAGGGCCTGTCGGGGAAGGTACCAATGGGTTGAGGTTATGCGGATCAGGAATAACATTACCACCAAGATCAAAAATGACAGTGTCTTCCCTGGCAATTTTTGAGGGGTGGGTTTGGTTAGCATCAAAAGTGGATAAGTTTTCGACGGAATCTTCCCCCAGACAACCGTAGAATCCGATTAAGAATAAAATAGAGAAAATTAGGGAAGTAACTGGAAATCGGACCGAATGAATGGGCAATTTCCGTGGAATAGACATAATCACATATCCACCATCACCAGCGATTAGTTAGACGAAACATAGCAAATTATACCAAGTACCAGACGAATTCGTTTGTGCGCCTTTTGGTGATGAACACAATCACCACCAAAATTATGCTTCGATATGATGCTACGATCGCAATAAAGCTCTTTCTAAGATTAACGGTTGATCAACCAACCAACTAATATTGCGCTAGCAAATCCAATCTATCCTCCGTTGATACCGCCAGAGGAACGGCCATAAATTTTCCCATACTGCTGATAACAAATGGTTGCTCTGGCTCGACATTCCCTCGGCAATTTCTTCCGTTATTTCAGCTCGATATTGACGGATAAATTCTCTTCTCTCTTCCAATGATTGGTCGCCTCCTTTCTTTTCTCGTTTAGCTTGGGACTTTTTTCATTTTTTCTGCTTCGGTAGCTTTATTGGAGTTCTTCGATCTTGTCTTCACCTTGCCCTCAACTTGTCCTACAATCTACTCAGTCCTTCTGTTTTGGCCGAACCACTCAAATTATTATAGTCGATTAGGTCTCGGGGTGTAAGCTACTGGGACATACCACCCCACGAGTCAACCAACACCATATCTTGGCTACTTACCTGTTATCACGCTGTCTTCGGCGTGGTAACTCTACGCATTAACGAAAAACCGTTATCAAGCTGAACACCAGCAATTGCCGAGATGTGGTCTCACTCTTTCCAGGGCTATCCTTGATGATGCTGCCCAACACTGTGCTATAATAAGCCCATCGACTTTATGTTATTAACCTCGTCCCAGAACTGAACTAGGACGCTGGAGTAATTGTGGTAAAGGTAAGGTAATATTTTTTGAGCGGAGGACTTGGTCTCGGTTTCATCCATTAGGATTATGTCAAGGAAGAAGTGTCTGAAGTCGTATTTTAGCCAACTATTAATCTAGGATACAGATGGAGCACGACCTTTGGTCTTAGTATATCACCTTATGTAGAAGGCAGTTATGGAATGGGAGAGGTTGAAGCTAGTGATGAACGGTAAAACATTTGAAGGTGGTAGCACACTGACAGGTTTTGGTCCATCGTTTGGACTCCAACTTGGATACATGTTCTAGAAGTAATCTCTTTCTCCAATATAAAACAACAATCTATAAATGATATTTGGCCGATAACTGGAATCAGATAGGGATATAGGGATGATAGAGTCCCATAAAATAAGCCAAGCAGAAAAAACAGAACACCAATTTCGACTAAGCTCAGACGAGATTGAACAATGGGATCGAGATGGTTATTTGGTCCGGCAGAACGTCTTTAGTACTGAAGAAAACGATTTTCTGCGTCAAGTGGCAGAAGATATTGTTAATGGCAAACGTCCCTTCCCTGCAGTTCATGTTAACCACAACGCTCTGGTGAAAGAAGGGAAAGCTCAAGGCGACGGAATTTATGCCATGCATAAATTGCATTTCCCTAGTAATTACTGCACTGAGTTTTTAGAGCGGACACGTGACTCTCGCTTGACCGATCCGTTGGTGGATCTACTAGGGCCCGATATTTTAGGCATTAATACTCTGTTTCTATGGAAGGCCCCCAAAATCGGTCTGGGCTTTCCTTGGCATCAAGATAAATTTTACTTTCGTAGCCGCTTCCGAACTAAAACTACCGTTGGCACATGGACAGCTTTTGATGTTGCTGATCAAGGAAACGGTTGCCTATACGTCATCCCCGGTAGCCATAAGGCGGATATTTTTCAGCATGATGATCTCGACGGCACACAACAGCAGGAGTTCAAATTGGCACGTGGTGTTAGGGATGAGGATGGAGTACCAGTAGAAGTTGAGCCCGGGTCAGTAATTTGGTTTCATAGCCACTTGTTACACAAAAGCACTGACAATCATAGTCAACGTTTTCGGCGTAGCTTTGTGGCTCACTATTTGAGCGCTCAGGCTGAATGGTCAAGTCCAGAAAAAGTAGGACGAGGACAACCAGTAATGTGGATTCGAGGCCGAACTTATGCCGACAAAATTTATCCAGCCCAGATGAATGTACTACCAATGCCTTGGTAAGTGCTTAACCAACGGTAAAAGAGACGTATACTAATAACTCAAAGGAACATAACCAGCCACAACTTGGTTGAGCAAGGCGTTATAAGTCACAGCAACAGGAACAGCACATCCGACTCATATGCCAGCTAATTTTGACTTTATGCCGATCCTGGCTGATCTAATCGGGGTGGAGATGCCAGCTGAAAAAGATGGCATCTCCTTTCCTACCCACGTTTTTAGGTCAATCACAACCACAACACGATTTTATCGTCTACGCTTCTGGATAAAGGCCGGCATTAGTCATGGCAAGGTGGTTGGAAACTCCGGTCTATCAACTAAGCCGAAATTTTCCAACTTGACGACCTCGAGAGCTGATTACAGGGGAAAAATGGTCTGGCGACAGATCATCCAGACCGGGTTGATATCTTGTGTTGATCGCTTGCGATAATGACTACCGTCATGGTACCCCTCAAGCCCATTATGTAGCCTATCCTGAACCATACGCCTGATGATCCCTATGATGGGAATGGTATTTTGTAGAGCTGAAGTAAAACCGATGGGTTGGGTCTGCATTCTAGTATCATACTAACATACCGTTTAAGTATTTAGCTCTCTCAAACACAAAGGCCCTCCTTTGGGCATCGTTGTAACGGCCTATTAACGGTCCAAATTGTTTTTTCAAAGGAAAACCCATCATGCCTCGAAAGGTTCTCTTTATCCTCGCCGACCAATTTCGTGCCGATAGCTTGGGTTGTGTCGGTCATCCCGTTGTCAGAACCCCAAATCTTGATGCCCTCATTGCAGAGAGTACCTCCTTTAAACAATGCTTTGTTCAGACTGCGCCTTGTGGCCCAAGCCGGATGAGTATGTATACTAGTCGATATCCATGTTCTCATCGCGTTTTGAACAATAAAGTACCTCTCATTGATGCCCACGAAAATATGGGTGTCTTTCTTCGAGAGGCAGGGCACAAGCCAGCCCAAATCGGGTATCACGACTATGCCATCGATCCGGGTATCCTGCCCGACGATGACCCACGCAAAACCCAGCCCAGTTATGACAATGTACAACCCGGTTGGGATAACATCTTATATCATGAATACGATTCCCCAGAATACTTTGCAGACCTTAGGCAAAAAGGTTATCCAGAACATCTCCTTAACCACGACGCGATCCACAAACCCAATGTTCCTTCTCAAGGACCAGGTGATCATCTCCCTCTCCGTTATCCTGCGCATTATAGCGAGGAGGATTGTGAATGTCGATTTGTAACCAACAGAGCTATCGATCACATTAGTTCTAACAAAGAAAATAGCTGGATTCTCAACATCAACTATATCAAACCGCATCCACCTAATATTTGCTCAGCTCCCTACAACGACATGTACGATCCTGCGGATATGCCTCCAGCCAAAAGACGCGAAGAAGAATTGCAGTCGGAGCATCCATACCTTTCACGCATCCATCAAGACCCCAAACTCACATCCGACCGCGACCTGCGTGAAACTCAGGCCAATTACTGGGGTATGATCACCGAACTTGACACTTCACTAGGCCTACTTTTTCAAGCTCTCAAAGACACCGATCAGTGGGACGAAACGCTTATTCTCTTTTCCTCGGACCATGGGGAATACCTGGGAGATCATTACCTGACCGGTAAGGGACAACTCTACGATGGCACTATGCGCGTGCCCCTCATTGTACGCGATCCTTCATCAGCAGCAGATGTCACGCGAGGCCAACATCTCGATGGTTTTGTTGAATCCATTGACCACGCGCCTACCATCCTCGAGTATCTGGGTGTTCCTATTCCCCACCGGTTTCAAGGTGCCAGCATCCTGAGCCGTGTGCGGGGCAGCCAAGATGTCAAAACAGAGATTCATTACGAAAAAGACATCAGTGGCGAAGTAGCCGATATCGTTCCCGACCCTGACTTGAGATTGCTCTGGGTTGTCCGCGACAACGAGTACAAATATGTTCAATTTGCCAGCGAAAAAATCCCACCCCTCCTTTTTGATCTTCGCAACGATCCTGATGAGTACCAGAATCTCGCCAATGGCCCAACACATATGCCCACCGTCCTCAGATACTGTCAGAAACTTCTTCGCTGGCGGATGAAACATGAGGATCAACGCATGGCCCACTGGCATGAGGCGCACTCATAATGCCCACCTTACTCCCGCCAAACTTCAGTAGTAAGCGACAATTGATTCAACTCTGTGCGTGGGTTCGATAAGGTGTACCATCTCATACATTACCACATATTCGATCAGATCTTTTGGTTTCTTGACCAGTTCAGTGTTTAGCGGGATGTGAGCCGCATTGTGGTTGCAGATTCTCCACTTTGTTTTCATGCGTCGCAGAAAGATAGGCCCTCATCTGCACATCAAGCTTCGGCTCCCACTTGGCAAGCAAAGTTTGATTGGGTATAAAAAAAGAAGAAAGTGACTAGTGAAGAGAAGAAGGGTACCAACTAGGACAGCTGATTCCCCCCTACGCGAGTTATCTATCGCGCGGGTTTCGTTAAGAAATTAGGTCGTTATCACTTCACGTCTTATCACTCATTCTGGTAGAATCTCGGCCAACTGGTATAACTGGCCATTAATTACTGATTGAGGACAACTCCACACCATAAAAAATAGCGCCTCACGGCACCACCTTCCAGCTGGATGGCCGAAAACGAAACCACTCCCTTTGGCAACAGCTAATGAGGCTTGAGTAGCACGCAATACTAGACTATTGCACTGTTGCCGTAAAGATGCTGCTCTAGTGATCTGTCTACTAGATGTTGAGTCCAGCAACATTTTTCTCAGTTTATTCCATTGATTTTTCAATGCTTTTGCGGGTGGAACAATATCTTGTCTATTTCGACTTTCAGTAATCATAAATTCGATAGCTGCGCCAGCTAAACCTAAAGCTAGTGTGCAGGTTTGGTATCCACCAGTACGAGCACCTATTCCGCGAGACATTACGTTCTCAATGGGGCCAGCTAGTAACCATTTAGCATCCACTTCCACTTGTTCAAAGTTGACTCTGCTAGTATGGCTAGATGAGAAGGCAACTAACTGATCCGGAGAATCTATTTTCACACCAGGAATATGGGTTGGGACCACGATCAATATTTGACGGCCGTCTCCAAATTCTGCGCCTACTACAATGGTATCTGCTTGTGTTGCTCCAGTAACCCAGGGACTAAAGCCATCAAGTAAAAACCCCTTCTCTGTCTCCATGGCCCTCAATACTGGTTGACTCAAATGTTGTTTGCTAGTTGTCAAATGAGAAATACCAACAGTTGAGACGTGGGAACCGCTGAGTAAACCAGGAAGCAGCTCATCGCGGACATAGTCGTTAAGACTTTGGGCAATTCGTCGACAAGCACCTGTAAGCTGAGTAATGATAAAAGAGGTGGTTTGGCAAATTGAGCTAAGTTCTAAGTAGCCAAGCGCTAATTCTTCCTCATTCCAACCAAATCCGCCATATCTTTCTTCCAGAAACCACTTAAACACTCCATATTGAGCGCATAGTTCAAGTTGTGTCTGTGGCCATGGATAAAGATAACCTTCACTCGGAATCTCAAGATCGAAAGCTAGTCGATGTAGAGAGGTACATAACTTTTTCAAAGACGGATCACTTGGAGATTTGATTTCAGCAGGTTTGATCTTGTTTGATTTCATATGTCGACTCTTAGGTTTGTGGTTGTCATTACGAATCGATTAACTACACGAGACAAGTATATCATTTAAGTCACCATGAGGCGTGCATTTTTCTAAGACGGCATGGAAGAGGAGAGAAACTAATGAAGAGAATAGAAAAAGGGTCCTAACTGGTTTGCTGATACCCGCTTGATTACCCCGTACACGAGTTATCTTTTGCGCGGGTTCCAATAATCGTTCAGTTGCTTGAATCGGATATTTCAAAATTATCATCTGGGTGAATTCGTCAAGTACTCACTGCAATCGTTAACCTAAGTCCAATATGTCTGAGAGATGAGAGAGAAGTGATATAAATCGGATTAACCAAGATTGGAGAATAGTGTGGCAAGAATAGCTTAAGGTTCTACTTACAGCCGACTAAACAGAGAAGGAATTCTTACCAAAGGTGATTTCGTACAAACATCGGTTGTCTCTGATACTGACCTTCAAAGAATTGAGTTCGATTGATTGCCATTACTTTAAATTCTGGGTTAATCAGCCTCCATATTTAGCAACTTGAAATTATCAAATTTTGTCCCCCGTAGGATGAACCAGCGTTTATAGTCCATACGCCAGCCTGGCCACTCTGATAGCGTTCAGAGGAATGGTCTGAGGCTTCCAACAACCAGCTCCCTGGCTCTGGTTCTCCTTTCTTCCATGCCTTCCCTTTTAGGTATACATGTGATTGGTAAGTTGTTATTTCTAACCGGAGGATCCACCATCGACCATTATCTAGGTGCAAAGGCACTTCTTTTAAAGTGACGGTCGCATACGTGCCTTTATCTCTAGGAACATGTTTAACTATCTGAATTCTGCTGTGTCTCTTACTGGTCCGAAGCCGATAGTTTTAGTATACGAATTCCAGTAAGCGAACACCCCTGCATCCCCACTGTGTTCTATTTGTAGTTCTACCTGGATCGTGGTAATTAGACCGGCCTACCTGTTCAACTATAGCTGAGTTGTTGGACGCTTTTCGGTCAGCTTGTTCCAAGACCCGACTACCTGCAGCGGAGATACGCCATTTGCCAGCTGAAGGAAAGGACCAACCAGCTGGAGGTTTATCTAGTTGATAATTCTCAAAATATTCTTCAAGCAGAATTGCCTTTACAGCGTAACCGAATAACATTGAGGCAAAAAGTGAAAAAACAATGGACTTCAATATCAGTTTCATAACTTATTTCTCATGTTTGATAAGATAAAGCCCCGAGAAACAAAGGCGATCGGGCTCAAGTACCTTGAGTCTGCCTGAAACGATGAAAATATAACAATTAATCAATACACAACAGTCAAGCGGCTAGCTGTGGATCTTCAGTTCATCGATTAAACCATCTACACTGAGCAACCCAAGAGTTTATCTGATTCTTAGGCTATGAGAAATCCGTCTAAGAATATCCCCCAATACCCAACAACATTTGTTCTTCAAAATCTGCGTCTTCCAAAAATATCTCGGTCAATCCATCTCTAGGTTGAGGGCCTGCTGCTCTCGATTTCCTCAACCAGGTTGGCGTGTAGCTCCAAAATCAACATCCGGCGTTTGGCATGCAGCGTCGGTAGTGCACGATGCCATAAATTGCCGTGAATCAATACTACACCGCCGGCTTTAATACTTATTACTACCTCATCTTCTATCGGTTCATAAGTCCCTGGCGACGCTTGGTCTAGCCAGTTATGCGATTCGGGCACCACGGCAATTTCTCCAGTGTCTTGGTTTAAATCGTCCAAATAGATCAAGTAATCGATACAATGTGGCCGAGAAAACCACGGTGGTAGCGGATTGGAAATCACCTTTAAATGCTGGTGCCAGGGAGTTTGGTGACGACGGCCGTCTCCTGGATAGCTAATTCGGGCACTTAACCCTCGTAATCGAACCAGTGGCCCCATCATCGCCCGGGCAATTGACAATAGCGGTTGGAATTTTAACAGCTCAAGAAACACTTCATGCTTATCCATCAGATGTCGCAGAATAAGCCCCCAGCCCTGCTTTTTAAGCTGGGATGGTGACGAAATCACCTCATCTCGATTTTTTG
>JASMLX010000360.1 GCA_030748495.1 Candidatus Poribacteria bacterium
ATGGTTTTACCCTTGTCAAATAGTCTCTTACACCAATCGATCATCAAATCTAGAGCCAGATTGACGCTAACAGGCCATGATAGTGTGGTCCATTCAGCGGCCTATAGTCCAGATGGACAGCGGATTGTGACGGGTGGTGGATCAGGAGATAACACAGCCAAGGTCTGGGATGCAAAGACTGGCACTGAACTGCTCACGCTAACAGGCCATGATGATGGTGTCAATTCAGCCGCCTATAGCCCAGATGGGCAACGTATAGTGACAGGCAGTTATGATGGAACAGCCAAAGTCTGGGACGCCCAGACTGGCCAGGAACTATTGACTCTGGCAGGCCATGATGGTGGGCTCTGGTCAGCGGCCTATAGTCCAGATGGGCAGCGGATTGTGACTGCTAGTGATGATGGGACAGCCAAAGTCTGGGATGCTCAGACTGGCAAAGAACTACTCACTCTGAAAGGGCACGATAGTGGGGTCTGGTCAGCGTCTTATAGTCCAGATGATGCCCGTATAGTAACCACTAGTGGCCTCACTAGTGGCCTAATGAATAGGATAGTCAAGGTGTGGGATGCAAAGACTGGTACTGAACTGATGGCTCTGAAGGGCGATTCAGCGGCCTATAGTCCAGATGGAAAGCGGATTGTGACTGCTAGTTGGTGGGATTCGACAGCCAAGGTCTGGGATGCAAATACAGGCAAGGAATTGTTTACCCTGACAGGCCATGGAGGTCAGGTCCATTCAGCCGCCTATAGTCCAGATGGTCATCGTATAGTGACGGGAAGTGGGTCAGGAGATAACACAGCCAAGATATGGGATGCTCAGACTGGCCAGGAACTGTTCACTCTGGCAGGACATGATGGTGCGGTCTCGTCAGCCGCCTATAGTCCCAATGGGCAGCG
>JASMLX010000361.1 GCA_030748495.1 Candidatus Poribacteria bacterium
GCTTACCGCGGCCTCAACGCTCCGAATTTTAGGAACCTCACCTGCGGGTTTCGATGTGTGTCAGGATCGGATTTTACCTCTGGCGCCTCCGCAGGAGGCGACTTTACCAGCGATGAAGAAGCTGCCTTTACCACTGGCAGATGACCAAGCGGTAACGCCTGCTGAAGAAGCTGAAACTGAGACTTCAGATGAAAAAGAGACTGAAGTTGTTACCGACACGACGCCGGCAGTTGAGCCTGAATTTAAGGTTTCCGCTTTAGCCAGCCAAAAAACTGCTAAGGTCGGGGCTAATCTCAGCTATGTGATTACGGTGCAAGGTCAAGGCGGGTTCAGTCAGAGCCTAACTCTATCTGTTAGCGGCCTACCTGAGAAGGTAGAAACCAGCTTCAGCAGTCCAACGGTAAAGCTCTCCAGTAACCAAACCAATCAAGTGGTGGAACTGGAGGTATCCGTGCCAGATGAGATGGAAGCCAAGACCTATGATTTTACTGTTTCCGTCACTCCAACTAGCGGTGAAGCCAAAACCCTACCACTGAAGTTAACGGTGGAAGCCGAAGCTAAAGCCACTCCAGTAGTGGAGACAGTTTCTGTCAAGGCCAAGGCCACCAGTTTAACCGCAGATGGCACTTCAACTACCATACTTACTATCGACCTGAAAGATACAGCTCAGCAATCTGTGTCAGGCCAAACCGTTACCCTGACAGCGGATATTGGCACTGTAAGTACGGTTAAAGACAAGGGAGACGGGACTTACACCGCCACCTATACGGCTGGTAGTAAAGCTGGTACGGCTACGGTAACGGCTAAAACTGCTAACGGTAAGACGGCTACCGTGCAACTGACACTGACAGAGAAAGAAACAGATGTCAAAACCACA
>JASMLX010000362.1 GCA_030748495.1 Candidatus Poribacteria bacterium
CTCGCTACATTATTCCAAGAACCGACCCAACTATAGTCGCTATCGGCTAGAAATGCCTTGAACTGGCCTACCGTGACCTCCGCCTTATCCATGTAGAAGTCGTCCAGCGTCACCGTGTGCACTGGTCGTTCGTCATTATCGCCTTCACTGAAAGCATCCCCCATCTGAAAGCTGCCGCCCGGTATCAACACCATGCCGGCCGTTGAACCGCTAGGCGTGGCTGGGGTCGTATAGGTAAAGGCGTTGCTTAGCGTCACCGTCTGGCCGTCGCCATTGGCGACCACCACATCCACTGCGCCGGCTGTGCCGGCCGGCGTGACGGCCGTCATCTGGGTGGCTGAGACTACATTAACCTCACTGGCCTCATTGCCACCCACACTCACCGTGGCCCCGGCCGCAAAGCCGCTGCCATTCATCGTAATGACCGTACCGCCGCCTTCTGGGCCTTCGGATGGGCTGGGGTTGTCCAGTGGTAAAAGGGTAAAGTCCCCTCCTGCGGAGGGGCCAGGGGTAATATTCGATCCTGACACACATCGAAACCCGTAGTTAAGCCCCCTAATCTTCGGAAGGTTGATATCGCGATAAGCCACACGCAGGCGACTAGAACCGTTGTTCCAATCACCGCCCCGTAACAGCCGTTTGGAGCCGGTGCCCGGCCCGGGCGGGTTCTTAGGCGGTGAATTGCTGTAGTAGTTTTCATCATACCAGTCGGCACACCATTCCCGGGCATTACCGGCCATGTCATAAAGGCCATAATCGTTAGGAGTGAAACTGCCTACCGGGGCGCATTTACTCCACTGATCTTTGCCATCTGTGCCTTTATAGTTGGCATCATCGTGCGTTATTTCATCTCCCCGAGGATAGCGTTTACCGGTCAATCCACCTCGGGC
>JASMLX010000363.1 GCA_030748495.1 Candidatus Poribacteria bacterium
GATGATCATCCGATGATCTACGTTAACTGGCATGATGCCACGGCTTATGCCGACTGGGCCGGCAAACGTCTACCCACCGAAGCCGAGTGGGAATACGCCGCCCGAGGCGGATTGGCCGCTCGGCGCTACCCCTGGGGGAATCAGATCACACACGACAATGCCAACTATCAAGGTACAGCTGGTAAAGACCAGTGGGATCAATCAACGGCTCCAGTCGGCGGTTTGCAGGCTGGTAGTTTTGCTCCCAACGGTTATGGCCTTTATGACATGGCCGGCAACGTTTGGGAGTGGTGTGCCGACAGGTACGATCAGGACTACTACAGCCAGGCTTCAGCTAAGAATCCATCCGGGCCGGGCAGCGGTTCCGGCCGGCTGTTGCGTGGGGGGGCTTGGAGCAATGGTGTTAGCCTCCTGCGCTTGGCTGATCGCTCCAGTGCCAGTCCGGAGACCAGGTCTCGCAACATCGGCTTTCGTTGTGCGGCCGACTCCGTCCCTACAGACCCAGACCCAGATCCTGGCCCCGATGGCGATCCACCAGGCAACCCACCAGGCAAACCACCAGGCAAACCGCCAGGCAAACCGGCAAGCGACCTGGGGGTAGGGGTGTTATTGATCCCGGCCGGCTCGTTTGAAATGGGCGACCACTTCAACGAAGGTAACCGGCATGAACTGCCGCTGCACACGGTGAAGCTGAACGCCTTCTATATGGATAGAACTGAGATCACCGTCGGTCATTTCAGGCAATTTGTTAATCATAGCGGTTATAACTATCAGGGAGATTGGGCTAAAGTGGCCCAGTATTCACCCACAGATGATCATCCGATGATCTACGTTAACTGGCATGATGCCACGGCTTATGCCGACTGGGCCGGCAAACGTCTACCCAC
>JASMLX010000364.1 GCA_030748495.1 Candidatus Poribacteria bacterium
TATCCGCTAGGTCTAGCACTTCTTTCCCGGACAGTGGTAAGAGCACCTTTTCTCCAGAAGGGGCTTCTTCTGATAAAGAAACCTCTTCATTGCTTGCAATGGCCCCTCTCCCGGAGGAATCAGAGATGAAATTCGATCTTGATACACATCGAAACCCATCGGGGCCGTAACCATGACCTGGACCGTTGAGGCGGGCAGCCACGCGCAGTTTAGCAGTATGGTTGATCCAATTACCACCTCGCAGCACCCGGTTACTACTGACGCTTTCGTAGTTATCAGTCACGGTTTCTATACTATCATGACCCGACAGCGGATTAACGGCTGGGCTTTTACTGTAATAACTGCCATCATATTCGTCTAAACACCACTCCCATACATTACCTGCCATATTACGCAGTCCATACCCATTGGCCCTAAAACTACCCACTGGTGCTGTCTGGCTCCAGGTATCTTTACCTCCGGTACCCCCGTAGTTGGCATTATCACGTGCTGCCTTTTCACTATCCCCCCATGGATAGCGCTTACCTGCCAATCCCCCACGGGCTGCATATTCCCACTCCGCTTCCGTTGGCAATCGTTTGCCCGCCCATGCCGCGTAGGCCATAGCGTCATGCCAACTGACATATACTACCGGTTGGTTTGGTTGGTTGTAAGCTGGATTAGTCCAATAAGGTGGTTGCCGATGACCTGTTTGTTGCATGAAAACCCGGTATCGAGCGTTAGTCACTTCCGTCATATCCATATAAAACTCGTCTAGTATTACCGTATGCACTGGCAACGCATCACTCATATTGTCATGGTGATCTCCCATCTCAAATGTGCCAGCCGGTATCAACACCATCTTGGAGCCGTCTTTCTTCCATTCTATTATTCTCTGACTATTT
>JASMLX010000365.1 GCA_030748495.1 Candidatus Poribacteria bacterium
AGGATCAGAATTTACACAACAAAGGCTAAGAAGTTGGTGAGAATGAAAGAAACGGGTACCAACTGGTGCTGATACCCGTCTGATTACCCCGTACCTGGTATGTGCTAAGATCGGATAACTTTGTTATCATGCACCAAATAGTTACAATCCAACGCCAAGCAAGGACATACATCCTGTTCTTCACCGGCCCTTTCGATCTCTATAGGTTGTAATGTCAGCTGGCAGAAAGGGCAGATCCTGCCAGGCTAGAGGTTTTTCCTCCTGATCGGTGAAGTAAGTTAGTATTTCGGCTGCAGTCGTTGGATAATCAATCCGGCCAAGTATCCTGCCATCCCTGTGACAAGTCTTTTCTCTATTGTTATGTGGATTCCCCTTCCGACATACTGTCCCGTAATAATGCTGCGGTTTGCCAAATCCATCCCTTTTTTGATCCATATGACATCTCTACCTATGATTAAATTTATTGGAGGAGTTTGCGGTCTTATCCTGAACCAGATGGTAGCCAATCATTGGCCTTGATTCTTCAACATGCATGTATGACCCGTAATAAGCACAACGACAATAGCCGAATGCTATCTTGATAATATGTCTCTCGCTGACAAAACTGAGAATTCTTGGTTCCTAGTTCACCTTTTCGTTGGTTCACAAACAGACTGCACATATGAGGGGCAGTATTATTAGAAGGTAAGCGTTGGGAAGGACTTTCTGAACTTCAGCGATAAAATTCAGTGGCAAAAACTAACCCAATTCGTGTCCAATATCCATCATGGTTGATATAGACTCGGCCAAACTTGGTAGAATTCTCAAACTCTTAGGATTCTTCTTTCGGCCATAACTGACCATCTGCTAACACCAGATGATTCACTTGTCCTGCTAAATCTT
>JASMLX010000366.1 GCA_030748495.1 Candidatus Poribacteria bacterium
CACCGGGGGACGAATACCCAATGGTGTATGTGTCTTGGGCTGATGCAGTGGCTTATTGTAGGCGGGCAAGCGACTTCCTACAGAAGCGGAATGGGAATATGCGGCTCGTGGAGGATTGGCAGGCAAACGATATCCATGGGGGAATGCGATTGATAAGACTCTGGTTGGGGGGCATGATAGAGCCCATTATGATAGTTGGAACAATGGAAGAGGAACAACGAAAGCGGTAGGTAGTTTCAAGGCAAACGGTTATGGACTATACGATATGGCAGGTAATGTGTGGGAGTGGTGTCTAGATAGATGGGATTTCAGCTATTACAGCAAAAGCGTAGAGAAGAACCCACTGGCGGGGGATACAGGTATTGAGGAGTTATTAAAGGGATATAAAAGTGTTAAGACTCCCCGGGTGTTGCGTGGGGGAGGGTGGTACGATGTTACGCATAGCCTGCGTGTGGCTGACCGTAGCAGCGGTCTTCCGAATGATAGGATCATCTTCTACGGGTTTCGATGTGTGTTAGATCTGCCTTAATTACCCCCTGATCCGCACGAAGGAGCGTCCTTTACCTTTACCATTGTCAGTCAACCACAAACACGGCTCGCAGGCGTTGCCGAACCGAGCGAGATGAAATCTCGAATAACTGCTGATGTTCAGCTTGATACCGTCTCTCCGTTAACGCTGGGTTTCACCGTTACTGATATGTGGAGGGAGTCCACGACAGAATGGCCGAAAAGGAGCAGGAGTCCCAGAGACAAGTACACTACTAATAAAAAAAACCATTCTATGTGGAAGTTGGAGGCGTGAAATGGGGGAGGAGCGTTATTTTATGAAGAAAAATAACTCGGAAATCATATCATAAAATCT
>JASMLX010000367.1 GCA_030748495.1 Candidatus Poribacteria bacterium
TAATTATAAAGGCCATATTGGTAGGAAAAAGTCCGGTAAACATTGTCCCTAGACCAAGAAGTAGCAAGGCAATATAGGCTGTCTTTTGCTCTCGAATAAAGGCCAAAATAAAAATGACAGTGAAAGCTAAAAATCCTGGTATCTCTCTAATACTTTGCAGAATTCCTATTTCTACACCCGTAAAGTTAACCCTTTCAATTGCAAAGTTATTAACTAAGTTCATCCATACCGCAAACCCTATTGCAGAAGCAGCTGTCATGAAAAGTATTAACATTTCAGGGGAGTTTCGAGCCGTTTTCATAGTCAATAAGTAAACATTTAAAAATGCAACAAAAGTAGTCGCTATATTAGACTAAAAAAGAGCACTATTAGGTTAATATTTAATACTAACCGCCAAGAAAAAGCTTGCCAACTTCTGGGTCCTTTAATAATTGGTCACCATAATCTGCCAACACCAGCTCACCAGAGACGATAACATAACCAATATCACAAAACTCTAAGCCTTTTTTGGCATTTTGCTCAACCATAATAATGGTTTTGCCTTGATTTTTTTGCAAATCTCCCAGTATTTCGAAAACCATGTTAATAAACCGAGGCTCCAGTCCAATTGAAGGCTCATCCACTAAAAGCACTTTTGGATTCATTATTAAAGCTCTGGCTATTTCCAGCAACCTTCTTTCTCCTCCTGAAAGAGAGCTCGCCTTATTATTTCTGCGCTTATTGAGGCGCTCATACTCAGAAAACACTTGATCAACAGCCTTTTTAGCGTCAGCTGTCTTATCCAATAGGTATCCGCCCATTAGTAAGTTTTCTTCAACCGTCATATTAGGAAAAACAGAATTATCCTGCAAAATATAAGCG
>JASMLX010000368.1 GCA_030748495.1 Candidatus Poribacteria bacterium
AGACTCAGCGCTAGGCCATCTGGCCAGTGTAGTTGAGGTGGTGCAATCGGATCTAAAGGAGTTTTCAGCCCAACGGGATCAGTATCAACAAGAATTAGAGCAGACCGTAGCTGAGCGGACAGGCGAACTGCAGCAGGCCAAAGAGAAGGCCGAGCAATTGCAGGTTCAGGCCCAAGACGCTCAAGTTGAAGCCCAACGATTGCAAACCCTAGCCGAGTCGGCCAACCAGGCCAAGAGCCGGTTCCTATCCCGTATGAGTCACGAAATCCGCACTCCTATCCACGGGATAATAGGTTCTCTGGATCTGCTAAACCCGGACACGCTAAGCACCGATCAACAGCTACGGATACAACAGGCCGCGACTTCAGCCAACCATCTGCTGGGGGTGATCAACGAAATCCTGGACTTCTCCCGTCTGGAGGCCGGTCAGATGACCTATAGCAGCCAACCATTCGATCTGGGCCAGACCTGTCAACAGGTGCTGGGCCTGCTGCCACTGGCCCAGGACAAGGGCCTATCCCTGCAACTGGAGTGGGCACCGGACTTGGCCGCCGCTCGACAGGGCGATCAGCAGAAACTTCGTCAGGTGTTGATTAATTTGGTTGCTAACGCCATCAAGTTTTCAACAGAGGGAAGCATTCGACTTAAGGTGGAGTCACTGACGGCCGAGCGGCTACGGCTGGAGGTAGTGGATACGGGTCCTGGTATCCCAGCCGAGGAACAACAGCGGTTGTTTGAGGCCTTTAGCCAGCTGGATGAAACTGATATTCGGCCTCAGGGGGGCACTGGTCTAGGCCTGGCTATCAGTCGGCAGTTTGTGCAGGGCATGGGCGGACAACTGGGGCTAGAG
>JASMLX010000369.1 GCA_030748495.1 Candidatus Poribacteria bacterium
CATCTGGATTTTTAAGCAAATCATTACCTTCACCAGCAATTGCGGTTTGACCTGAAACCAATACATAACCAATGTCAGCAAATTCTAATCCTTTTTTTGCATTTTGTTCAACTAGTATAATTGTTTTTTTTTCATTTTTTTGAAGATCTCCCAAAATTTCAAAAACCATATCTATATATTTTGGTTCTAAGCCAATTGAAGGTTCATCAACTAACAAAATAGAAGGTTTCATAACTAGGGCTCTTGAAATTTCTAATAATCTTCTTTCGCCACCTGATAAAACTTTGGCTGGCTGATTTCTTCTGTTTCTTAATCTTTCGTATTTTTGGAGTACTCTTTCAGCTTCTTCAAATGACTCTTCAGTTTTGTCTTTAATATAACCACCCATTAGCAAATTTTCCTCTACTGTCATATCAGGAAATACTGAATTATCCTGAAGAATATAAGCAATTCCTTCTGACTTTAATTTTTGAGCAGGTGATAAATTTGTAATTTCTTTTCCATCAATTTCAATTTGACCAGAAAAAATATTTGTAAAACCATAAATTGAGTGAAGGATTGTAGATTTTCCTGCTCCATTCGGACCAATTAAACATAACGATTGTGCTCTACTCACAAATAAATCAAAATTATGTAAAATTTCCATTTTTCCATAGCCAGCTGACAATTTTTTTATTGTCAAATGAATGTTATCAGAAGAAAGTTTTTTTAAGTCTTCAGCGCCTGGTGCTTTTCCTAATACTTCATATTGATTAGCCATTATTGTGCTCCAAGATAAGCATCAATAACACGCTTATCATTTTTAATTTCATCTGGCTTACCGTTTGCTAACATTTGACCGTGAGCTAA
>JASMLX010000036.1 GCA_030748495.1 Candidatus Poribacteria bacterium
CAACCTATTAGCCCAGATGGGAAACGACTGGAGGGGGCAGAGGATAAGCGACCCGTTGAGAATGGTCCCAAAGACAAACAACCTGTTGCTCCGGATGGAGAACGACTAGAGAAGCCAGAGGATAAGCGACCCGTTGGGAATGGTACTGAAGACAAACAGTCTGTTGGCCCGGATGGTGAGCGACTAAAAGGAGCAGAGGATAAGCGACCCGTTGAGAATGGTCCCAAAGACAAGCAACCTGATGCTCCGGATGGGGAACGGCTGGAAGGGCTAGAGGATAAGCGACCCGTTGAAGATAGGCCCAAAGATAAGTTGCCAGAAGAGCGAGAGGATAAACAACCTATTAGCCCAGATGGGAAACGACTGGAGGGGGCAGAGGATAAGCGACCCGTTGAGAATGGTCCCAAAGACAAGCAACCTGATGCTCCGGATGGGGAACGACTGGAGGGAACAGAGGATAAGCGACCCGTTAGGGATAGCCCCAAAGACAAGCAACCTGAGGGCCCGGATAGGAAACAATCTGTTGCTCCAGAAGGCAAACCCAAGCTAGTACTGGGCCAACAATATCTCAGTTTTGGAGAAGTATCAGTTGGTACCAGTAAGGATCTGGAATTAGAGATTTCGAATGCGGGTGATGCAGAGCTGAAAATCATCAATTTTGAATTTAATAATGGGTCATTTAAAACCAAAGATGTGATCTTGCCGCTAACGATTAGTCCAGGTTCCACTGAACGAGTTTCCATAACCTATACTTCAACCAAGAAGGAAACGAGTGTTGGACTCTTGACCATCAAGAGTAATGTTAAGGATTCAGCGGTACAAGTGTTAGCTGGTTTAGTCGATGTCAGTGACGTTTCAGGCACTTTGACATTGAACTTCAAGAAGGGATTGAACATGATCTCCCTACCGACTAAACCTGATGCGCCTTATACTGCAAGGACGTTCGGTCAGAAAATTGGTGATGTCAGTTTGGTGGCTCGTTACGATACCGACACCCAAAGCTTTGACACCTTTATACCCTCTATCGATTCTGATAACGGGTTTGACATCACGGGTGGGAAAGGATACATCGTTAATACCACATCCAGTAAAAGCGTTGGTTTCACTGGGAGGATTTGGCAAGATCCTGCGGCCCCTACTTTGGATGGGCTGAATTTGCCTGATCCTCAATGGGCTTTTGTAATTGCGGTTGATCTACCCGACCAACTTGTAGGAAAAAAGGAACTCTACTATCAGGTTGGAGAACAAAAATCGTCTTTGGTCCTGCAACCCAACTCGGATTCGCATTTTCGTATTCCAATGGTGGATCAATCGAAAAATGATGTCATTAGAGAGCACGAGGAAATCGAAGTTCAGATCTTTAATGCCACCCGACAACTGGTAGGTTATAGTAAATTAGTGGTCGAACAACAAGATCTCGAACAGGCCTTTAAACGGGTTAAGATCACATGTAATGAGATTCCTGAATCCTCTCGAGCCTTACAGAATTATCCTAATCCTTTCAATCCGGAAACATGGATTCCCTTCCAATTGGACCAACAATCAGAGGTAGCACTTGAGATTTATGATGTTAATGGATACCTGGTTAGGTCCATCGATATCGGTTTCCGATACGCTGGCATCTATTTCTCCAGAGATCGGGCAATTTACTGGGATGGTCGCTCGGATTTAGGTGAACAGGTGGCAAGTGGCATCTATTTCTATATACTACAGACCGAGTATATGACGGATACTCGGCGGATGGTTCTCCTTAAGTAGTGGTATATTCACAAGGAGAGGAAAAATGAATCAGAAGTCTCATCCGGTATTAGTCCTAATTTTACTAGTATTGGTGAGTTCTTCTGCAGTAGCCGATTTACCTTTTTTTACGGTTATCGGCACGGTCAAACGATTTGACGGACAGGTGGCCAAAAACCTGAAACTTCGCCTCGGCAACAAGAACCGAAATGACTTACCCGCAGTAGAAAGCCAAACGGATAGTCAGGGACAGTATCGGCTATCCCTATTCTTGGTGGAAAAAGAGGCCAAGGTTGTCAAAGCGGATGAAGTTTTACAATTGCAGGTGTTTCAACAAGATAAATTGATTGCATCGACAGAGCATCGGTTGACGGCTACAGAGATTGAACTCGGCTTTGCCAAAGTTGATGTTAAAACCTTCTCTCCTTTGGAAGCCATACGTCAGGATGTAACCGTAGAGGAAGATTCTCCGCCGCAAGAGATTGTATTATTAGCCGAAGGTGGGAGCCAGGACCAACTCTTATTCATGATTGAAACTAAACCTGAACAGGGGCAGCTCTCACCATTGGAGGAGAATAAAGTTTTTTATACCCCCAATCCTGATTTCAACGGCAGTGATAGTTTTATCTTCAAAGTCAGTGATGGCAACACTGAGAATGTGGAAGCTATTGTTAGTATTACCGTTAACCCGGTCAACGATGCGCCGGCGGCCATCTCACAAGAAGTCAAGACGGATGAAGATAAGGAAGTTAATATCATTCTGGCAGGAACAGATGTTGATCAAGGGGAGCAGAATGGCCTAAACTATGAGGTGGTAACGCCGCCGACAAAAGGGGCTTTAAGTGGTGAAGCACAGAATTGGGTTTATACGCCCAATTCCGATTTTAATGGCAGCGATAGTTTCACCTTCAAGGTCAATGACGGCAAGGATAGCAGTGCGGAAGCCACTATCACCCTGACGGTTACTCCGGTCGACGATCCTCCACGAATTGTATCCTTGACGCCTAATAAGGGGCCGATCGCTGGCGGAACAACGGTAGTTTTAAGCGGGAGTAATTTTGTGGAAGGCACCAAAGTGACTCTGGCCGGTAAAGCGGCTACTGGGGTAAAAGTCGACTCCCTTACCCAGATGACCTTTGTTGTTCCCTCCGGAATAGTAGGCGTGCAGGAATTGAAACTGACTGGCCCCGACGGTTTAACCGCTATTCTGGCTACTGCCTTCACCTATTTTCTATTGCCCAATGTGACTTCAATTTCGTCAACCCGGGGACGGGCCATCGGTGGCCTGCCGGTGACGATCAGCGGAACCAATTTCGATGCCGGGGCTAAAGTCACGATGGGTGGCCTACCGGCCAGTGCGGTGAAAGTGGTTTCTGCTACTGAAATTCAGGCCCTGACGCCAGCCAGGACGGCGGGAGCCGTCGATATTGTAGTGACTAATGCCGACGGTCAATCAGGCCGGCTAGCGGCTGCATTCACCTATTTTGCGGACCGGGATTTCTCCATCCAGGAGACCGTCCCCTTAAATAAAGCGATTCATGTAGCGGTCAATCTGACTGAGATCCGCGTTAGTTTTAGCCAAGACGAATTGATAGACGCTGACAGCGTCAAAGTCGACAGCATCCGGGCAGAAGGCCAACGCAAGTACCGGGGTAGGACAACTCTGGAAGGGGATTCGACGCTGGTTTTCAGGCTACAGGAGGTGATGGCTGATGGAGACAAGGTACGGGTCAGTATCTCTCCCACCCTGCAGGACGTATCTGCCAACCGGTTAGAGAAGGCGGAATTTACCTTTACTACTGGCTTGGGTGTGTGGCCGGGCGACACCAATCAGGATGAAATTGTCAATTTGCAGGATGTGTTATCACTGCTAATTCACTGGCAGAAGAGCGGCCCACCGCGGCAGAAATCAAGCCAAATGGGATGGAAGGTACAGGCGGCTATTCCCTGGAGTACTCAGGCAAGCACCTACGCTGATACCAATGGCGATGGTCAGGTCGATGAAGAAGACGTGATTGCCATCGCCCAAAATTGGCACCGTAGCAGAACTGGGGTTACTGCGGTGGCTCCGCTGGGACAACCGTTCAATCTGGAAGCCGAGCGGACGGAATCCACCCGTAATCGGCAGATTTTGCGGCGGATGATTGAGGCGCTGGAACGCTGGCCAGAAGCGACGGCCAATGCTGATCAGTTGAAGTTGTGGCTACAGACCCAAGTGCGACGTCTGGCTGCTCAAGAGATACCAGCCCAGACGCGGCTATTGGCCAATTACCCTAATCCGTTCAATCCCGAGACCTGGATTCCCTACCAGTTAGCCCAAGCGGGTGAGGTGCGAATTGTGATTTATGATCTCAACGGAGAACGGCTCCGGGGTCTGGGGTTAGGGTTTAAAGCGGCCGCTTACTATACAACCCCCTCCCGGGCCGCTTATTGGGATGGCAGAAATGATCTGGGCGAGTGGGTTTCCAGTGGTATATACGTTTGTCAACTCCAGATTGGAGATTATCAGCAGATGCGACGACTGATCATTTTAAAATAGCTTTGCCCCCCAAGATGAGACTAAACACACGGGATTGCTAAAATAATATAGAGAATGCTTTTTGATAAAAAAGTAGAGCCCAGGACAAATCAACCATTATGGGCATTTGGAATAACATCGTCTACGCCGTCGGAATCGAGCAGGATAATGGCTGATATTTGCATTTAAACTTTCAATTTGTGTGGTCTGTTTTTCACCTCTAATCTGTTCCACCAAGACAATTTGTTTCTACACATTGAATCCATCTGTCGCCATTTGAACCATGCGATGGCCATTGAGTCAGCCAAGTAATCTTTTTCAGGCTTTCTTACTGCCACCGCTTACGGTGTAGGCAATGACTTGCTGGTCCAATCTGTTGGTCGCAATCCAGAGCCATAATTTTCGTTTTTTTGACGGTAGATACTGGTTCCAAATTGTTGAATCCAATTGAGCAGGGTGACATTACTCAGCCCTAATATGCGCCTTGTAGAGTTGGTAACCCATTGCCCTGCAAATACAACTGGAGTGCTAATAGCTTTTTATCTAATCGATACCCATGCTGGTATGATTGAGTCTAATTACAGCCACATTGTTGGCATTTGTACCGTTGTCTCGGGTTGACTTTTCCGCTGTTTACTTTGTTCTCAGATCCACATTTTGGACCGTGCATGATAGACTCCTTTTATTTTTACCGCATATCATATATATTTATTTAGCAATCCCGAAGACCTTGCCGAAGATCGCCTCCAACTCGGGGCCGAGCCAGTGTCCAAAGAAGCGATGATGATTGGCTGATCATCTTGGCCAACGAAGAGGCCGAAAGACATCTCGCCGTCGAGGTCACAGGCCTGGATCCGATCAACGGGCGCGAGTTGAACCTGTTCTACAGAGAGGAAACCGAGACGATCATCCACGGAGAACTCGTAACCTGCATGAAGGATTTCGAGACCAAGATCTTCGCCACCAGCCGAAAATGGCAAACCAACAATATCACTAGTTGGTCGAAAACCTTCACTCAGAACGGAACCGAACAATGACAGGCGTTTGATGTGATGCTGGTGGCAAAATTTGGCCAAATGATCGGTTGGAATATGAACGGGTAAACACATAAAATTAAACAAAGTATGCGGCGATGCCGTCTTTAAAGGGAAGTACTAAAAGCTAATTTATTTTTTCCCTCGGGAATTCTGCCGCAAAATCGGCCCCATTAGGCCAACAGAGCGTATAACCCGAAAGCATGAAAAGTTTAAAAATGATAGGTCTTTCAATGATTAAAACTCATGCTAATAAGGCACGCCGGATCCTTTAACACTTTTACTACCAACCGAACCAAAACCAAGGAAAAATCAGAAAATATTTTCTTCTTATGATATCCGTTTGAGGAAGGTATGGTTTAAATCAGAGTATTATAAATGGACAGGACATCAAAAAGTTACAGCCTTTACATCTTAGATTTTGGGTGGCACGTCCAATTTATCCTGTGGCCGGTAATCGAGAACGACCTGTCCGTGTTCTACATCGTAGAGATCCCACGTACTATCCGACATACTAAACCCCACCTCTAACTTCACCTCTGGATGAATAACCGTTTGCTCGAACACCCTCACTGTATCAGCATCGCTAAGTTGATGAGGGGCTTAAGGGTGGGCTAGACTATCCTTTTTAAATTACCGATACGAACCGCCACAAATTCCATATCGAATTGACTGGCATACATAATGATATAGCCAAAGTTCTCTTCAAATACTTTGCTGACCGAATAGTAACTCTATGGGCGGGGTGGGAGTGTCACCGTACGCGTAATGTCCTTCGGGTAAGATGACAGAAGTCCGGCGCAGCTAGCAAACGCAACCCGTTGCACGCCGTTCTATCTTGCAGCCTGCAAGTACATTGTAAGTTCCGACGATATTGTATGGAAGTATTTCCTTTCATGGCGTTTCCCCTGAAGCACATCCTGCTAAGTGAATTACCGCATCCATTCCCTCAGTGGTGTTGGACATAGTATCAACGTCGGCAATATCACCGGTGATTGTGTCATCCAGGTCGAGCATAGGAATAAGATCAAGCCCACAGGGTTGATACTTGCCTTTCAGGCCTTTTACGAGCGTAGAACCAGTGACGCCAGCAGCACCAGTAATCAAAATTTTCATCTGTTCAATTATTTTCTATCTCCTAGTTTGAGAAAAACGAATTTAGAAATTGTTTCTGGTGAGAAAATTAACTGCTTTCTCGCCAAGAACCTGTTTATTTAATTGTCTACTTTGCCACTATTCTAGCAAAACAAATTGGTACTATAAACTATTCGTTGACCGAAAACGGGTGTTGTTTTTCTGATCGTTTTATTTAATTATTTTCAGACTCAGACTGGTTCGGTACATTGTCCTGACACGGCTAATTTTCGGATAGATAATGCGGAAGAAGGAATGAGAGTTCCAGCGCCCCGTGCATTTTCATGCCATATAAAGGTCTTCAACTACAATCAAGATGGACAATAATCGTGGACACAAAATTAGGAATGAGAACGCCCAATCACATAATCTAAAAAAGTTTCGAAATTCTAAAAGATGCCGATGGTTGGGGCCATTAGAGCAACTGTCGAATATCTGTAAGATCTAATAGCGAGTATCAGGTAGGACTATCATTATAGTAAAAGACAGTTATCCAGGCAGGCACCCGTGAATTAACGCCTTTTGAACCTATATCAACTCGGAAGGTGACGTCGGATTTTCAGGTGCTGGTTTGTTTATTAGACTGTCCCGCACTAGGGGGGTAAATGATGTATTGCTCCCGCAAAAGAACAACAGAGTGATGAACATAATGGAGGTTATTTTTTACTAAGAAACGAAAGCCCACCAGTCTCGAGTCCCCTCAACACCGGGTTATCCCTACCTACGGCCTGCACCCTGATACTAATCGAGGGATAAATTTATCTGTAAGGAGTTGCCAAAGCTGCTTAGACCACAAAGTAGGGGTGGGAATATAACTTTTCAAAAACTATCTTGACAGGTGGTAACGATATCTTGTATCATGTAGCCTTTTCCTGTTCAGCAGGGAGCTAATTAGCTAATTTTTACCCACTGATTTCAGCAAGATTTAAATTGACTTGTGTCTGAAAGAAGAAGGTAGTGAGTCAGAACCATGAGATCTCTTGTGTCAAATAGAGTTCAGTTTCAGAGACCTTTTCCCTAAATTAATTTTCTTAATTGATGTTTCGGTTCGGGCCAACTGGCAATTGTCCCTATCTTGGCGTTCGTTTTTTAATGGACGATTCTAAATGCTCGGTTCAGAGTTAGTATTAATAATGCTTGTTAAGCTCAAAAACTAAATGGGCTCTAGGCCCCAAAGGTAAACATCAATGAATATCTATGTTGGGAATCTCTCCTACAATACGGACGATGAAGCTTTAAGGGAAGAATTTGAACAATTTGGAACTATAGAGAGCGTTAATGTGATTTATGATAAGTTCAACGGACGCTCAAAAGGATTTGGATTCATCGAAATGCCAAATCAAGCCGAAGCCGAAGCTGCCATACAAGAACTAGATGGAAAAGAGGTCGATGGTCGCAATTTAAAAGTTAGCGAAGCCAGACCGAGAGAAAACCGAGGTGGTGGCGGTCATAGAGGCGGTGGCAGCGGTGGTGGTCGAAAAAGCTTTAATGAACGCTACGACCGTTACTTTTAATCAATTGAAATAGATTCCCAGTCGAGTAACTACTCCCAGCCGATTCCTGACCGGGATCGGCTTTTTTTATTCCTCTTGCGATTAAAATTCAATAAAAGTGGTGGAAGCCTATGGCACTGATACATGTAACTGTTTACGAAGATGAATCGTTCGACCGGGCATTTAGCCGTTTCAAAAAGTTATGCAGTAGAGAAGGTATCCTGAAGGAAGTTAAGCAACGTCGGTTTTACGAAAAACCGAGTGATAAGCAGCGCCGAGAAAAGCAACGACGGATTCGTAAGCAAAAACGTTTGGCGATGAAAAGGGGAGGGCGATTCAACTAAAAACCCCATCGACCAATGAGCTAAAAGTTGGTTGTATCAGCTTGTATAAGCGATCACGAATTTCAAGGATAATCAAACTGGCCAAGGGAGTTGGACTGATCTGACCGGGATAGGTGTTGAACAGTCCAGTGTTGAAGCACCTTTTGCTACCCGAGACTGTTATCAGCGAATGACCGTATCATTGATTTCTATGAGACTGTGTTGAAACTAGGGAATAAACAGTATCCCTTGACAATCATAGAATGCGATGTCGGATAAAAAACCGAAGCGAACCGTTCACCTTCGCCCACGCTACTATCGATGGTTTGTGGAACCAGACGTCGAGTGGGTAGAAACCAACACAGGATATGCTACGCTGGACTGGCAGGTGCCGATCGATCAGTCGGCAGTGGTGCTGATTGATGTTTGGGAATGTCACTACCTCCAAGATACCAGTGCCCGGTCGGAACAAATCATTCAGCAAAAGATACGCCCGTTGTTGGCGGCTTGCCGACAGCACGGACTGCAGTTGATTCATGCCCCAGCCCCTAATGTAGCTAAACACTATTTAGACTGGCGCCCTAAATCTCGCCAAACACCAGAACCTTTAACAGAAACTAACCAGTCCACCCGGTGGCCCCCCTCAGACTTCCGGCGAAAGTCAGGCCTTTATACCGATTTTGCCAAGCCAAAAGAAGCCCGGCAGAACGAAATCGATCACTTGGTAGCCAATCGTCAGATGCATCCTGACGTTCGACCGGAAGGTGCAGATGTAGTGGTTGCCGACGGCCAAGAACTACACCGCTTCTGTAGCCAACGTCAAATTCTATTCCTCTTTTATCTAGGTTTCAATACCAATGCTTGTATCCTGATGCGCGATTACGGTACCCTAGAGATGAGCAAGCGAGGATATGAGATTATCGTTTTGCGTGACTGCACAACAGGGATGGAATCGCACCAGACCCATGATCTGCTATGGCAAACCCGGGGCGCAGTCCTGTTTTTAGAGATGTTCGGCAAACATTCGATTACCTCCCCGGAATTGATCGACGCACTGGCGACCAGCCGGTCTGACCTCGAATAAGACCGGACTGACAGCCTGGTCAACGGGTTGGTAGAGGCTAAGCTGGCCATTCGGCGTTTAAGAAAAAACGTAAGATGAATCTTAAACAACTACGATCACAACTCAACTCTCCTTGGCCAGTTTTAGACATGCACGTACATCCACTAGACTGTTTTGGCCTCCACGGTGTATCTTCAGTGAAGGAAGATGTCCGGTTTCTGACCGAATCTGCTCATCGAGCCGGGGTGACGAAAATGTGCCTTTTCTCGCTCTACCGAACTTGCCCCAGAGAGCCGTCGGTCGCTGAGTGCCGTATGGCCAACGACTATGCTCTGGCCATGCAAGATATGGCGGCGGACATTTTCCTACCCTTCTGCTATGTAAACCCGATGTATCCACAAGAGGCAGTGACCGAAATTGACCGTTGCGTGGGTAAAAAACGGATGTACGGTATCAAACTGTGGGTGGCTCGACGCGCCACTGATCCAGGTCTGAGTCCAATCCTAGAAAAAGCGGTTGAGTTGGATGTCCCGGTCCTCCAGCATGCTTGGATTAAAACGACAGGTAATCTTCCGGGCGAGTCGTTCCCGTCGGATGTTGCCGACCTGGCTAACCGACATCCTCAAGCACGCATTATTATGGCTCATCTGAATGGGATTGGATTGAGAGGTCTCGAGGATATTGCCGATAGCCCAAATATATCTGTCGATACATCAGGAGGTGATGCAGAGAGTGGAACGGTCGAAACTGCTGTCAAGACCTTGGGGGCAAAACGGGTGGTTTTCGGCTCTGATGCACCGATCCGTCATTTTAGTGGCCAATTGGCAAAAGTCTTGGCAACTGATCTGCCAGAAACCGTTAAACAGGATATCCTCTGGAACAATGCAGCACAGCTCTTACCGAAATGGTCAAGATGATGTCCGTCCCCACCAAACAGTAAAATGATCATTGATTTCTGCGCATTTATCGGGAACTGGCCGACATATCCTGTATCGGGTGATCCGGAAGTGGTCCAGGACACCCTGAGCAATTATGGGGTCTCCCAGATATTGGTGTCATCGTTAGAATCAGCCTGGTGTCGCAACCCCCACAGGTGCAACGACTTGGTCTATCGTGCAGCAGAAACGCTGGCCGATATCTGGCCGGTGCCTATTCTTGACCCAACCATAGCTACTTGGAAATCCGCTTTACATCAGGCACGGACGTTTGTACCGGAGTTGCACCCGCAAAAACGGGTCCATCTGGTCCGGTTGCTGCCGACCTATTCGCCTTATGACTTGTCTCAGGCTGACGAATTATTGAAATCGCTGGTCGAGGCTAAACTGGGGGTGATTATTCAGACACGCCTGGAAGATCCAAGACGGCAACACCCTTTAGCACAGGTGCCGGATCTGCCCGCTGGGGAAGTGGCTGCAGTGGCGGAACAGTATCCAGCGTTGAAGGTCATTATCGGCGGCACCAGAACGGGCGAAATACGGAATTTGCAACGGCAGTTGATGGATCAACCTAACCTATATGCCGACATCTCACAGGTTGATGGACTAGATGTGATTAAGGTGCTAGTTAATGATGGTTTGGTTGACAAACTACTGTTTGGTTCGCATATCCCCATCTTTACGCCACATGCAGCCATTGCCCGTGTTGTTTGCGATCTCGACGATGGTACACCGAATGCGGTCGCGGCTATTTCAAAGATCTTCTCCGGAAACGCTGGCCGAATTTTGGATTAAAAATCACTGGTGGAGCTTAGAAAGATCGAAATTCCCGTCGCGTAATAGATCGAATGCAGGCGCGGAGATCCCACCGTGATTTCTATGACGGTGGTGATTGAAAGTAAGAATTTAGTCTTCACCGTCCACTATTCTTAATTCACCATTCACTTTTCTCCACTCTCTGCCCGCTGAAGAGAATTCTTGATATCCTTTCTACATCTGTGCCAGATTGAAACCGTAACATGCGAGGTAAGCAACATGAAACAGGCCTTTGTCTGCATGCTGTTAATAACACTAAACGAAGTAGGACAAGAGAAAGAAAACCAAGCGCTAGTAGTAATCGCAGATAACAAGAGTGGCACTTACTAGTTAAGTCCAAGAGTTTATTAAAAATGAACAATATAAAAAAATTAGTTACTTTGGGTCCAAGTTCTCTATGCAGCAAAACCATTAAAGAGTTAGATAAGCACGATATATTTGTTTTTCGGATTAATCTTTCACATACTCCCATCGATGAACTTGAAACTACGATCAGAAAAATACAAGATAATACGGATACACCCATATGTATTGATAGTGAAGGTGCACAAATAAGAAATCACCGAATGAGAAGCGAACGGATTTTCTATAAAAAAGGAGATTATGTCAAAATACACTTTGATGATATTGAGGGCGATTCAAAAAATATTTCTTCGCTCTTAGGGGGATTGCAAGGGAATTTCGTATCGGTGATATTTTAAGTGTTGATTTTCATGAGGTTAGTCTTTGTATCGAGAGTATTAGTAGAAATTATTGTAATGCTCTTATCACAAATGAAGGTTTAGTCAGCAGTAATAAAGCGGTCGATTTAAATAGAGAGATTGATTTACGTTCTATTACGGAAAAGGATGAAAAAGCTATAGAAATTTCGAGGAAAATGGATGTCGGTCATTTTGCATTATCTTTTGTCAGTGATGAAAAAGCTGTGGAGATTTTTCGCAAAAAGATTGGAAATGATAGTTATTTAATTTCAAAAATCGAATGTTTGTCAGGTCTTAAAAATCTTCAGGCAATAATAGGAAGGACTGATGCATTATTAATTGATAGAGGAGATCTTTCAAGACAAATTCCTGTGGGAAAAATACCTTTTTTTCAACGGAGGATTATCTCTCTTTCCAAAAGTAAAGCTAAACCTGTTTTTGTCGCAACGAATCTACTAGAAACAATGGTTGCGACGAAACAGCCCTCAAGAGCTGAAGTGAACGATGTCATAAGTACACTCAATATGGGCACGAGCGGCCTAGTGCTGGCGGCGGAAACCGCTATAGGAAAATACCCCGTGGAATGTGTTGAAATGATATCGAGATTGATCAGACAATATGAATACTGGACACCAAATACAAGTATTCAAGAACTTTTGTTGAATGAATAATATTAGTTAAGAAACTACTGGCGCTGAGGTTGGCGACGGCAAAGCCGTAGCTGAATCAATGGCGAAACTGTCCCAGCCCGATGATATTATGGCGGATAAAGATATGATAGCGAAAATTTGAGAAATCAAATTAAGGATAAAGGGCCACAACTTGTGACTCCAAGAAAAGAGAATTTCAACATCGGCCATAACAGTATGCACGAATTCAACTACCAAGTGCAACAGATGAATAATGCCCGAAGAATAGCTGATGTGGAGTTTTCATGCCAAAGCACTTTAGAGGACGGTTATTGAGTTTTTTCATCACCCACCTGACTTGTTGAAATCTGGGTAAATTTTGTCCTTTTGGGGAAACCCTGTCTGATCAGTCTATTTATATTTTCGTTGAGACCACGTTCTCATCAAGCATCAGGATAGGCGAAGTAAAACTTGGTCTTCAGGCTTTTGGCCATGCATTCATGTTGGGCAAATTATTTTCCGTTGTCTAAGAACCTATCCGTAAATAAATCCTGCTTTGCGGCATGTAATTATAGCCGCTGCCAGGTGTCACAATGACAGGTAAGTTATGTTGAGTTTTTCATCGTCGACCAGGATTTTCCTGATCATCTAAAAGAAGAATGTTACCAACTTCCACCCCAGAAAAACCATCCTCCAGCCGTAGAATAGCTTTTAACCTATCTGCAAACTTTCTTGGTTTACAATTACGGTGTAATGGCTTAATTTGAACCTTCTCTTCTAGCGATAATTTTATGGTCATGTATCTAAATGTCAACAATATAAAGATGGTGATTATTGTCTAAATCACCTAACAAAAGACATCTAAACTACTGATTAATAATAAATTAATTCAATAATTTACGAAAACAAAATCAGAAATCCCGAAAACCTAAATGGATTGAGTATATATTTCTTTGGGAGTTGTTTAATCGATACTTATCCCCCTACGAGTTTCCCACGACTTAAAGGGAACATCGAGTACAACAATAACCGTAATCAGCTACTCTCAAAAGAGCTATACTACTAACATTTGCAACTTTCCAGCCAGATCAAGTATTAGGCTTCAGTGACAAACTGTGCTGAAGGATTTTAGTCCCTTTTGGAATGAAAATGGTAAAAGAAAATAGCCGGTTGGGGCATGACGATAACAAAAGCCCCAAAAGAATCGTGTCAAATATACTCGTTACAGGGTTAGCACAGGCAAAACGCCTACCACTTCATACCCTGACTTTTATTCTTCTGCTTGCTGTGGTGCAACCGCTCTGGCACGGTTATCAATTCGGCGTCTCGGATCACTCTATTCAATTCTCTATCATGAATCGCATGATGGACCCAACGCTGTATCCGGGTGACCCAATGCTGGAAACAGCAAAAGGGTACGTCAGTTTTTTCCCCTGGTTGATAACAATGCTTATCAAAATGGTTAGCGATCAGGAGATACTCTATTTTACGCTTCACATTTTGTCTTACTTTTTCTTTTTCACTGTGCTTTATTATCTCTCCAGACTGCTATTTAATAATTCCTGCGCGAGACTTTGCCTAGTATTGATGTCCACCAAAAAAATTGTCCTAGGCGGTAGTTCGATCCATTTTACCGGTCTGTATCCGTCGTTCGTTACCTTGCCGCTCGTATTGTGGGCCATCTATCTCTTCTTAAAGGAAAAACCCACTATCGCCTATGCAATTGTCGGTATCAGTTTAAATTTTCACACCCTGATTTCAGGCTATGCAGTATGCATGTTGTTCTGCTGCTCGCTGTTGGGTGTCGTTTCCAAAGAGATACAGGGCAAAAAACTGGCAAAATGTGTGGGTATATTCGTTTTTTTCGCATCCCCAACCTTTATCTGGATACTATCCACCCACGGGGAAATGACCGACGAGTGGATACGGTTATTGAGGGTTCGATCCTTTCATCATAGCTTTCCACTCTCCTGGTCGGGTGCGTCCTATATTAACTATTTGCTGTTTCTTGCAACGGGCGTATTATCATTTATCTATATCCCCGTATGGAGACTTCATCGTAAGATACTGGCTTTTGTCCTGACCATAGGTGGCTTGTGCGCGGTTGGACTTGTATTTTCCGAATACTACCCGCTCAAATCAGTACTGCGTGGTCAACTTTTCCGCAGCACCAACTTCCTGACAATCTTCAGCGTGATTTATATTTCCAATTACCTGTGCCAATGCTGGCAAAAAAGTACGCTGCACAAAGTTACGGCAGCCACTATTTTCACCGTTCTGTTTCTACCATCGAATTTCAACCTGCTCATTTTGGGACTTATCCTGGCCGTCTTAACTGAAAACCTGGTCAACCGCAGGAATGATCTGCAACCAAAAGATGAAACAAACAAGGAAGGCCTATCGACCCGTTTTAATCGACCTGTATGGACCTCAATTCTTATCTTGATAGTGATTTTAATCAGGAACTTTTCTCCGCACGACAGTTTCCCTTCCGTTTTCAGTTTGAACAGCGCCGTTAGCCTGATCCATACTTTTTTAGAAGATCCTCTATTAACCTGTCTCATCTGCACAGTGATTATTATCAGATTGATCGCCAACGCAAAGAACCTAATTCACCAATTATCTATCTCTGCAATTACGGTTTTGTTGCTGATGATTTACATCGTTCCATCGGCTTACAAGCGATATCACCCCGAACACCGTGACAGTCAGGGTTGGCGAGGGATTCAAACCTGGGCACGAAAAAACACCAGCAACGCCGATCTGTTCCTGACCCCACCATATATGACAGGGTTTCGTATTTTTTCGCAGCGACCGATTGTTGGGGAATGGAAAGACGGCACACAACAGTATTTTGATGCTGATTACGCTTATGAATGGTGGCAGCGAATGCAAGCCATGAAATCGGATAGTCCCAGTCGCCGGGATTTCGATAAGTTAGGAGAAATGGGCTACCGGGAACTGGCCGAAAAGTATGGTGCTTCCTACCTTGTTTTGCCAACCAGGATATCGCCGGGGTTATCTAAAATATATGACAACAACCAATTCTCGGTTTACTCACTGGGTAATCGTCAAAAATAAGGAGTGTGGGCCAGCTAAAAATGGAGCAGATGATCCTATAGTGTCAGCCTTTTATGGTCGAAAGCTTAGATCAGTGTTATAATTTTCAGATTCCGTGATGAATTCAACCTTTTTCACTCTTGAATCCGACCTGGAGCTTCTTGTCTTCACCCCTAGCTCAACCTTTCCTACTATGGGCTCCAGAAACTAGAGGTGATTCAGTTGAAATGTTGCTGAAACTGGATCTAACAACATAACCCCCGTTAAGGTGTGGAATGAGAAGGTTTATTTGGATGCTGCTATTAGTTGCCTTGGTCAGTTGTAATCAGGATCAGGCTGCTGTTTCAACAGTTGTAGATACAGCGCCGCCCACTATTCTGGGTACTAGTGTTCAGGGTGGACCGATTCCCGTCAACGCTCCAATCTTACTAACATTCAACGAGAAGATTAATCTGACCTCTGTCCAACGGGGGATTACCCTTCAATCCAGTATTGACGCTCAACCGATCACCGGTCGTATTACACTGCAGCTAAAAGGTCGGGAAGTCAAATATACACCTACCGGTCAAATGACGCCTGGCCCTTACGTTCTAACCGTGCTGGGAGTCAAGGATACTAAAGGAAACGTTCTAACAACACCATTCTCAATTTTCTTTCAGGCCATCGACTCCGGCTCGATTAAAAATCCAACGGATGTAACCCCGCCGACGGTAGTCAGCACTACCCCAATTACTGACCAGATCGTACAGACAACCAGTTTGCTGGTCATCCGATTTAGTGAAGTAGTAGACCCGGCATCGGCCCAGTCGGGCATCTCCGTGCCAAAGGTGAAAGGTCGCATTATCACGGTGGGAGCCGTGGTCATCTTCGAACCTCGCGAACCGATGCCGATAGGTCAACAAACGTTGGAGATCTCAGGGGTGAAAGACCTAGTTGGGAATGCAATGTCAGATCGACATCGGATCTCCTTTCAGGTTACGATTATTCCTCCGGCCGAAGAGGAGGCGTCACTAACCGTTGTTCCGTCCAGAGGTGGAATTTTTTGGGAGGCAGAAAAGTTTGTAAGGAAGAAAGGCGATTCGATCGGGAGTTACAAAGTCCCTTTTAAGGCCAGAGGTAACCCGGATCAAGGTGTAAAAGATTATGTGATCAAGAATTCATCTGCTGGTAGGTTTATTGGTGTCGACAATGGAAGAGCGGTCAACGGTTCCTGGTTGAAGTATCGATTCACCGTTCCCAGAGCAGGGAAATGGTATTTTTGGGGACGTGTTATTGCCCCTTCGGTTGCCGATAATTCCTTTTTTTGGGGGGTCGACATCGGGGATCACGAAGCGAAAAACGAGGACGATAACAACTGCAATATATGGGACTTCTTTGAAAAAGAAGAACTGCGTCAGCACTACACCACCGATTGGGTTTGGTTTCGGCTTAACAGTCGAAATGGGAATCCGTTTCCGGGCCAGGAGATGGAGCAGCACGGTGCTAACCCAACACCACTGGAACTGAAAACGGGTCAACACACCTTCCATCTGATCGATCGGGAAGATGGTACCTTTATCGATGCGATTTATGCCACCATGAACAAGCGTTTGGATGTCAACAAATCGGGACCGACAGGACCATTAGCGGTGGAGATGGAACCGCGGTTATCCGTGCTGTGGGGCCAGTTGAAATCATCTAAATCAAGGTAATTAAATGAAGTCCAGCACCTCTAATTAGTTTCCTTAACCGTGCTGAACACAAACCTTTAGTTGGTGTTTGACCGGGGGAACCATCCCGGTACGACTCGGGATTTCGTCCCTTTCCATAAATCAATTATTACATGTTTAACAGTGCCCAGCGACTAACTCGGTTCACTTTTTTCAGCCTCTGGATTGTCTTTTTCTTGGCACAAACCGGTGTCCTGCAGATCGATTTTCAGCACCTGCTTGACCAGGCACAAATTGCCTTACAGCAGGAAAATTGGGAGCAATCCTTATCTCTCTACAGACGCGTTGTCGAATCTGATTCAGAATCCGTTTCGGCCTGGATTGGTGTGGGCGTTTCGCTATCTCACCTGGAGCGCAATTCTGAAGCGATAGTATCGCTTGAAAGAGCGATTGAATTAGCACCAGAGGATGCGCGGATCCAGGGGGTATTAGCCCGAACCTATTTCAAAAACCGGCAGTACGATCAGGCAGATGAATGGTATCAAAAAGCCATTAAACTGCATCCTACGTCCGCACCGGTCTCCTGGTATCTAGATCTCGGCTTAATCGAGATGCATCGTGGCCACTTTGAGCAAGCCCGCCGCTACTATCTTGTGGCAGTCCAGTTGCATCCAAAATCCGTGGTCGTTTACCAAAATTTAGGACTCCTTTTATTAAATCAGAATCGGTTTGATGAAGCCGATGCCTGTTTCTATACAGCATTAACAGTTGAACCAGAGATTGGGTCGGCCTTGTTTGGGCGAGGTGAAGTGGCTTTCAAAAGGGGCGACTACAGCCAGGCCGTAGACTTTTATCGGCAAGCCATCCAACAGGAGCCAACTGTTTCCGAATACTATTACGCATTAGCACAAGCACTGCTGAGGGCTGGAAAGATGGCTGAAGGAAAAGCCTCTTTAGCCCAAGCCAAACGACTGAAAGCGAAACTGCTACGGCAGGAGGCACACCAGGCGGCCCGTAAAAAAGATTGGCTTCAGGTTGCCCTCGTGCTCCGACAAGCTATCGAACGAGATCCGACCTACGTTGATGCGGTTGAAGACCTGGCCTATTTACAGGTTCAACAAGGTGAGTTGGCAGAAGCAGAATCGACCTTGAATGCTGTGCTTAGGCTGGTCACGGATTGGGCACCCGGGTACTGGCAACGGGGTGATGTTAGATACCAGCAGAAAAAATATGAGCAGGCTGAGGAGGACCTGCGTCGTGCGATAGAATTAGCGCCATCGGCCGCTCCACCCAGGTTCTCGCTAGCACAACTGTTGTTCGATCAGCAGGAGGCTTCTTTACCTGAAGCCGAGAACTTAGCAGAGTCAGCTTATCAACTCGACCCTCAACCAAAGTACAATGAACTGTTGCAGCAAATACGGAGAACACGAGATCATCGCTAAACTGAGACAAACCGAACCGTACTCCTCCAAACATTTTGGTACTAGCAGCTAATTCTGGCTCTCAAAGGCGTTAATAATTAAAGGTAAAGTATTGATAAATCTCCAGGTGGGGCAAGAACCGTACAAAAACGATAGTGGTCTAGGTGTAACTGCAAGCCAAACCTGTAGTCGCTCGTCTGAACTTGATCGTAATTTCCACCGACGACGACCTTTCGAACCTAACCTAATTCCTTCATGTTGCCTGCTGCCTCGATTTATTCAATCGTCACCCTAACACACACCTAATCAATTCTGTTTCGGAGTCATCTCTCGCAAGGCGGTTTCTAAATTCAACTTTCAGAGATCGCTCTCTAAGATTTTGAAGACCTGTTCTCTGGAGGGTACTTCCGCTTTCTCTCCTTCTGTAATTGCATTTACGAGTTGAATTCAGGACGCAATATCTTTGATAATTCTGGTGAGTACATCGTAGAATGGGTCTTTTTGCTCTTGGTAAGTAATCCATCGGAAAAGATACCACACGGCTAAATCTTTCGTAACCCCAAAGGCTTGGGCCGACGGCAAGCGCTACGCAATCAACCGCTACTGTAGCTCTGTATCTGATCTTCCCTATAATTTGAACCAAATGACCAAGTCGTATATGATGGAGTAATCGTAATTTAATAGACGAACTAAAAAATGACGATCAAAACACCATTTTCACCACGTGATTTGTCCGGTATTTTTGTCCGTTACGATTTGGGTGCCTATATTCAATCAGAGGCAACGAAACAGGGTACTGTCCAAACCAATCTTTTCGTGCAGACAACCCTAGGGAAGTACGTCTTCAGGTATTACGAAAATCGATCAAAAGAATCAGTACTGTTTGAGAGTCACCTGCTGGAGTATCTAACGAGGCACCACTACCCGTGCCCAACTCCAATTAAAAATAGAGAGGGCGCCCATGTCGGCATATACCAACATAAACCGTATATGATCTTTGAATTTGTGGAAGGTCGGTATATCGATTGTCCAACCCTTTATCACCAACAGCAACTGATCCGACAGATAGCAGTGCTACAAAAACTGACGGAGAATTACCATTCGCCCTATATACTGCATCGCTGGAATTATGATGTCGATCTGTGTTTGGCTTTGGCTGAAGAAGAGGCCACAAAGTCTAACACCAAAAATACCGACCAAAAACTGGTTTGGTTAGCACATCAGTTGACCAGGCTGAATCTTCCTCCGTTATTACCTAAAAGCATCTGCCATTGTGACCTGCACTTTTCAAATATTCTTTTTCAGGCGGACGAATTTGCCGCCTTGATTGATTTTGATGATGCCAACTACACGTTTTCGCAGTTCGACCTGGTGGGGTTGATGGAGTATTGGGCCTGGCCGCATCAGGCCGGACAACTCGACATGACACAAGCCCGCAATATAGTCCAGGAATATATGAAGCATCGTCCTTTAACTATTGTTGAACAAGAACATCTGTATGATGTATATAAGTTAAGTATTCTAATTGATTGTGTCTGGTTTTTCAGTCGTGGGACGGTTGACGATTTCTACGAGAAGCGAAAGATCGACTTTTTGACCGGCTTGGGACGACAACAATTCTTCACACAAATCTTCTCTAATTGAGACCCATAAACGAATTTTTATGCTCAGACAATTTTCAAATGGACCTAAAAATCACTTCTTCGGCTACTACGGCATTAATCCGTGGGATCAAAGCCGAACTTACCATTTAGCGCTTGAAACCGATTTTCATGACTCTGTGCCGACGATAACCGATATTGCCAAAGTTGGTGTCGTTCATCGGGAAACCGGTGACTTCATCCCATTGGCCTCCACTTCAGCTTTTAATCTGCAACAGGGAAGCATGATGCACTGGATCAACGTCGGTTTGGAGGAGGAATTCACCTACAACGACTGGGAGGGTGATCGATTGGTTTCCCGTGCCATTAATCCGGAGACTCGCGCCAGCCGCACAATTGAAGGCGCCGTCGCTGCCGTCTCCTTGTCCACGCCCTATGCCATCGGTTTGAACTTCGCTCGCATGTCAGTTTGCCGAGAAGTTGTCGGGTACGCCAACCGAATCGACCCAGTGTCATGGACGGCAGTCCCTGCTGAAGATGGGTTGTTTCTGATCGACTTGCGTGACGGATCCGCCGAATTGGTGCTATCCGTTGCAACCGTCATCGACCAATCGAATTTGGTTGCTTCAGAGTGTGGCCTCACCTGGTTTAACCATGTGATGTTTAATCCTTCTGGTAGTCGCATCTTCTTTTTCTGCCGATCGCGTCCGGCTGATGCTTCTACCATAGCCGGCTTTCAGACCTCACTATGGACGGTCAATCCCGATGGAACCGACCTGCAGTGTCAGATTCCTTTCGGCCATAAAATTTCACATTTTGCCTGGCGAGACGACCAACGAATGCTGATGTCGACCAGCATACTGGACAGGATGCAATTCATCGAATTCACCGACAATAAACACGATTTTGAACCGGTTGGTGACGGGAAGTTGCCGAAAGACGGTCATGCCTGCTATTCCCCCGACGGCCGATGGTTAGTCTGTGACACCTATCCCGACCGGCACACCCGAGCCTCGACCTTGATGCTATATCACCTGGCCACGGGAGAGAAGATTGTAATCGGCAGTTCGTTTGCCGAACCGAAATTTACAGGTGCCGTCCGTTGCGACCTACACCCTCGCTGGTCGCCTGACGGAAAAAGCGTTACGATTGATTCGGTTGACCGGGGCGACCGACAGATCTATATGGCTGACCTTAGCCAAAGTGAGTCCTTTCTGCGACTGAGTTAAATCCGTACTCAATTTTGTGCCTTTAATGTCATAGCGTCGAATTTAGCTTGTATTTCAGCATCTATAGTTCCTTGTTTGGCCTTCGCTATCTAGCATTGGGCTCTTATGCCGATTAAATTTTCGGATAAGGTGAAGGGGTTTAACATAAGATGTTTTTAAGGGCCGGATTTTGAAGCTAAAACCCAATTACTGCAAATTGCCGTGACTATGTTAATTCATAATTCATAGTCAACGGCCATTGACTATGGTCGGCTGAGGTTTAGAGGGGATTCTCCGGGCTACCAATGTTTAAATGAGTACATCTGATGACCTAGAGCCAAACCCAACAGAGCCCAAATGGTCCCCATCAGGAACTCGCCCAGCATAGCTCCTAGGAAGATGGGCAATGCGCGTCGGTAAGTACGAACACCCCCGTGCCGTAAAATTAGAAATTTAATCAACCAGGCCAGGAAAACGGGAAACCACAGTATTTGAAAGTTGCCGTTGGCCGCCAATGGATAGGCAAGTGGGTGAAACGGCCACCAGATCAAACGGAGCCGGCTGATCAGCATGATACTGGTCAGAATCGCCCCGACCGAAAAGAATCCCATCTTGGTCCAATCGGTTTGGCTTGGAAACAGCAACCAGCGTTGCAGATCGCTGAACGCCTCCTGCCCCCGCCAGGTGCCGAGACTGCCGTATTTGTAACCGGCATGAAGAAAGGTGATAAAACCGATCAACAGACCGAAAACGGTGGCCAACCACATTAGCCAAAGTAACTGGCCAGTGTTCATTCCAGCCTGTTCGGCCATCTTAAACCCCTCCAGTTGGTTGGGCATGGGCTGCGACCGATAATTTCGGGTGAATCCATAAAAGTAGGCGTAGCCGGTTAGATTTTGGGGGCCGATAGCCCGGGAACCGAAGGCGGCGGTAAGCAGAAAACCTGGGCCGGCTCGATAAAAATCCTGGGTTGGTGTCCCCAGTTCAGCTCGCATGCGGGTGAAAGCCAGGACATAAGCGCCGTGAATAGCAAAAAAAAGCACGATAGCCCAGGGAGACATACCCGCCTGCATCCAGAAAACAACAATAACCAAAATGGCCCCCACCAACCCTGTACAGGCGGCGCGATAGCTGATTGGCTCCCTGCTGTTGTCGTATCCCGTCGATGAACGGAAGAAAACCGAACGCATCACCTGCCACAAGTGTTTCCGCGTCACCCACAAACCGAAAATGGCTAACGTTATATAAGCGCCGGAGGACTGCATGTCAATGTGAGGATAGCCCGGAATATGATTAATGCCAACCACGGCACCTCCAATGCGCTGCAGTTTCCAAAAAAGATAGAAGATCCAGCACGAAAAGGACAGATCCAGGGGCATGAGGAATCCCAGGCCGATGGCGTAAGGGTTAAGGTGGACTAAGGTAGCCCCCATCGCATTCCACGGTTCTTCTGAAAAAAAAGAACCGATGTTGTGTCGGATAGGCAAAGCAGGGACATAGGGAAAAAGATGATTCAGACCGTTGAGCAGATCAACCCCTAACCCAAGGCTGAAACCAAGCCACAGCAACCGGGGGCGGTAAAATCCCGAACGGGTCATTTCCAGCGGTAGCATAGTAACGGGATAGCTCAGTTTTTCGTGCTCAATCCACTGTCTGCGGATAATGACGCTGAACATCATCATACCGAAAGCCAAAACGGAAAAAAAGAAGAGCCAGCAGAGAACCGGTTTCAGCCATGCCCTAATATGTTTATCGATGAAAAAGTCTGACGTACCATCGTAATATCCGGTCAAAGCTTCCAGATCCATCACTGCCAACCAGTCCGGTATAAACCGGAAGAAGAGCGTCTGCCATTCATTCTCAGGCGTGGCAAACCAGGCCGAATGACCCAGGACACAAAGCGTGGCTTGTAACAAATCGTGGCCACAGACCACACAGGCCAGTGTGACAACCAGATAGATAGTTAAGAGTTCTCCCTGTTGAAATTGCCAGGCCGGAACGTATCTCTGTAGAAACAGGTTGAGCAAGGAGAAGAACAACAGGGTAGCGACCGCGTTGAAAATGATGGTCATCGTGGTGGGGTATTGCGTGGTCCACACCGTTTCGGTCTGTATCACCAGATAGACGTTCATCGGTACAGCCAATACGCCAAGCAGGACGGCGCGTAAGGTAAGCGAACGGGGGGCCTTCGGCCCAGCGTGTGTTAATCTTTCTTGTGACTTATCAGTTGTTCGCATTTCAATGGAATTTGGCAGGCAGTTGATTCGGTCCACCTACCTTGACAGAGTATTATATCCGTGTTACATTGCCGCCGCTATTGTTTGGATTTATGTTGACATGTTGGCAAAAAGAAATATGCCAACTGTTTCAAACAGGTCTCACCACAAACTGTAACACATATTGGAGGAGAAGATGTACATGAGAGTATTTTCCGTTATGGCGGTTTTTGTGATGACATCGGTATTATGCTTGGCTGATGTCGAAGTACCGGTGAAATTCGAAGCTAAGGATTTGGCAGATTTAGGGGACTTTCATGGTAATGGTGGTCCACCGAAAGGAAATCCTGATTGGGGCTTTTGGGGGGCGAGAGAACCAATTGTAACACCAGAATGGGTTGTATTTCCCGTCAAAGGCAAATATACATTCATTATTGAAGCTAAAAGTCATCAATTCGATAAAGAGAATGATACCAAAAACGGTGTCTTCGCTGAGGTTGATCTCCGGGCTCGGGTCCACGGACTAAACAGCGTCAAAAAGTTGGCTAAAACCAAAGCTGCGCAGCAGAAAGGCGAATTGTTGGTGCTACATACACGTATACGTGCTGACGCAGACAAAGACGAATGGTTCGCGGAAGAATTAGAGGCTGGTTATGTCGATCCAGAGAATAAGGTCGCCATTGACGACGACAAGAAAACGGGCATAATCGAGTTTAAGCAAGGAATGAAAGCTCAGTTAGCAATTTGGTTTACCAACGACGAATGGGACCCAGATAAAAAGCCAAAAGCCTGGGATCGCAATTTAACCGTTAAGTCATTCGAGATTCTACTTCCACCCGAGGCCCGGCCAGTCGATGCTCAAGGCAAACTGGCTACCCGATGGAGTAAGATCAAGGCTGATCGTTAATCCGTTAAATCCTTTAATTTACATAAAAAGACCGAAACAAGCCCCTGATTTATCGAAAGATGATAAGGGGCTCTCTTATTCTACTCTCTGTTCTATAATGGTCAAGTATTGCCCGGATTTGACGGCAATTCTGGTTTCAACCTCTCCAGTTGGCCACAGAATTTCGATGCGATCTACAATTTCAGCATCTCCCAAGCCGAACAACAACCGGAGATCGCTACCGGAAGCATAACTGCCTCCCCCGGCCACCTCCTGCATCTGCTGCTGTTTTCCAACCGTTAGCCTGACCCGGGCACCGATGGCCGACCGGTTACTCGTCTTCCCAACCAATTTCAGACCGATCCAGTTCTGGTCTTGACCCACCCTGTTTTCCAGCAGGACAGGTCGGTCATCTGTATTTAAAATTAACAAATCGGTGTCTCCGTCATTATCGTAGTCGCCGAAGGCTGTTCCACGACTCGATCTGTTGAAACTGATGCCCAAGTCGAGGAGATCAAAACAACCATCTCCCCGGTTGCGGAACAGAAAATTGGGTTGATGGTAGGTACTAGTGAGATCAAATTGGGCAACATTGAGCAGCAGATGACCGTTAGCCACAAATAGATCCAGCCATCCATCGTTGTCGTAATCGAAAAAATCGGTTCCCCAACCGACCATTGGATAACTGACAGGACCGGTCAGAGTAGTGTAAGAGGCATCTGAAAAAAGACCGTTCCCATCGTTGCGATAGAGCGTGTTGACCTGGTCCTGGTAGTTGGTAACGATCAGGTCCAGCCAGCCGTCATTGTCGTAGTCGCCAAAACTGGTGCCCATCCCGCCCTGTACTTCTCCGTCCTCGCTGAACCCAACTCCGGCTAGTAAGGTAACATCCGAAAAGGTACCATCCCCATTATTACGATAGAGAAAATTACGCGTGTCATCATTAGCAATATAGATGTCCGGATCACCGTCGTTGTCGATATCTCCACAAGCGATACCGAGCCCTTTACCATTTGGATTTAAAACACCTGCATGGGACGTCACATCGGTGAATGTCCCGTCGCCGTTATTTTGATATAGCATATCGGAGGCAGCGGGATATTCACTGGGACCGCAGTCAGGACGCAGTTGATCCCCACAATTCTTGTGATCTGTAAGTTGAAAGTCGAGATAGTTGACCACGTAAAGATCCAGATCACTGTCCCGGTCATAATCAAGAAAAGCGCAACTGGTGCTCCAGGAGGAACACTCAACTCCAGCCGCCCGGGTCCGGTCAGTGAAACTGCCGTCGCCACTATTCCGGTACAGTGTATTCCGCTGAAAGTTGGTGACGTATAAGTCGATCCAACCATCATTGTCGTAATCTCCCACACCGCAACCGATACTGTAACCAGTATCACCAACGCCGGCAGTTTGAGTGACATTGGTGAACGACCCATCACCGTTGTTCCGATATAACGCATTCATTACCAATTCGTTTTTCCACTTGATGGTAGTTGATTCGGAAAGGCGATTACCATTGGCCAAATAGAGGTCCAGCAGGTCATCGTTGTTATAATCCAAAAAGGCGCAGCCGGAAGAGACTGTCTCCAGAATGTATCGTTGGCCACTATTTCCTGGTTGATGACGGAATTGGATGCCGGTTTCAACCGCCCGAAAATAATCGTTGGCGAGGATATCTGCTGTATTAAACCACAAAAACAGGCAAAGCTGAAACAGGTAGGTGCAACCGATACGGATACTGGAAGCGAATGCTGGTTTCACAGCACAAGTCTAATACGAAGGCAACCCTGGCTCGGACGGATTAGCGTGGTTAGCTCAATCGTGTACCAAAATTGCATCTTTAATACTTTGCAAGCGGTCCTGATAGGTCTGGTTCTGAGGATCCAGAGCGATCGCTTTCTCTATTGCTTGCTGGGCCATCGGATATTGCCCTCGCAAAAAATAGATTTGAGCCAGTGTATCCAGGTAGGTGGGTTTAGCCGACCGTTGGATTGCCATCTGACAAAGTTCAACGGCTCCATCCAGATCGATATTGCGCTGGGCGTAAAACCAGGCCAGGTTGTTGTAAGCAGTCGGAGAATCGGGATTCAGGTCGATGGCCCGCCGATAGGCCTGAACGACCTCCTCGACCAAATCCAATTCGGCACTCAGGATACCGACGTAGGTATAACCGACCGACAGTTCCGGCTGAACCTGGGTCAGGCGTTTGGCCCATTCTAGCGCAGCCTGAAAATTCTCTCTAGCCATCCTCAATTGAATTATGCCCAGAATAGCAGCGGTCGTATCGGGTTGCAAAGCCAGGATCCGCTGGTACTGAATTTCGGCGGCTTTCGACCAATTATGCTCCGCGTAGATCTGCGCCATCTGGTATCGGGCGTTGAGGTTGCTAGGGTCGACCTCCAATCGTCGGCGAAAAGGTTTCACTTGTTCATCGACCTGGTGTAACTGCTCAAAAAGGTGCGTTGTGGCTTCGGCCTCTGTCTGTTTGCCTATTTTGGCATAAGCGCGGGCCAGATTGTAGTGAGCCGACTTATGCCGCGAATTTAGCTGAACTGCTTTTTTCAGGGCGGATACTGCCTGCTGGTATAATTGCTGACGCATCAGCATAACACCCAATTGATAATGAGATTCAACCCGGGCCGGATCCAGTCTTAGAGAGGTTTTCAGGGCGGAAACCGCCTGCTGCAGGTGGTTGAGCCAGCCCAGGGTTTCACCTAAATGGTGATGGGTTACCGGATTATCAGGATCGATCTCAATCGATTTGTCAAACTGAACAATAGCCTCTGAGAATCGGCCTTGGGTAGCCAGCACAACACCCAAGCCCGCGTAACCTGAAGCCGCCTTAGGGGCCAAGGTGATTACTTGCTGATAGTGATCAATGGCAAGGTCAAATTGCCGTTTCTGGCTGAAGAGTTGGGCCAGTTGCTGATGGGCAATCACTAGATCCGGTTCGATGGATAGAGCAGACTGCAATGATGAAATTGCCGACTCTAATCGGCCTTGCCCAACATAGACCAGTCCTATACCGACCCACGGCAGAGGCAACGCAGGTGCCAGTGACTGGGCTTGCGTAAACTCCACCAACGCACTGGACAATTCGCCATCGGCATAGTGTTGCATCCCTCTCTCCAGGTGTCTCTCAGCCTGTTGTACCGCCTGGGTGTCAGCGAATGCCGCTGGTAGAGCACAGATCAAGATTAGGACACCGGCACGAAATCCATGTACCATCATGCAAATCCCGCTCATCCTGATACACTTTTGGGAAAGGCTATGTGGTTGCTTCATTCTCCTACCCTATGAAAAAACTAGGCTACAACTTATCAGAGAATCAATGCCTTGTCAACGTCGGATAGCAAGCAATAGCTAACCAATGGCGCTAACATTGGCAAACGCGGTCAACTATGTTAAACTCCGCTTGAAAAACTTGGGGGGAAAGTGATTGAGCATGACAGGTGGAGAAATACTGATCGAGTGTCTTAAAGCACAAGGGGTCAGATGCATTTTTGGCCAACCAGGCACACAAAATATCGCTATTTACGATGCGCTTTTACGCTACGGAGAAGGGACTGTCGAGCACTATCTGGTACGGCACGAGTACTCAGCCACCATTATGGCGGACGGATTTGCCCGCTCGACCGGCGAAGTTGGAGTGGCCTTGACCGTACCGGGACCAGGGGCCAGTAACGCCTCGACCGGTTTACTGGAGGCATATACCGATTGTATCCCGGTACTGTTGATGACCGGCCAGGGACATACCCAACATAGTCACCGGGATCAGAGCAAAATGTTTCACGGTCTGGATCAGATGCGTTTCTTTGAACCGTTGACCAAGTTTTGTGGCTCAGCTAAAACCGTCAGTGATATTCCCGGTTTGATTGAGGGCGCATTTTACGCCATGCGAAGCGGACGCCCAGGCCCAACCATGCTCGAGTTTCCGATGGACGTAATTCTGGGTGAAGATAAAGTAAAAATCACGGACAAGATCCGGCGGCCAATCGATACCCGGACTGACGAGACTGCCATTCAACGTGCTGTTCAGCAGATCTCATCCGCCAAGCGACCGTTGATCCTGGCCGGGTCTGCTGTCCTGCATGCTGGTGCGCGCCCTGATTTGCAAAAATTAGCAGAGAAACTACAAGCCCCCGTCGTCGTCACCCGGTGTGGTAAAGGTGTTCTGGACGAAAACCATCCCTTGGCTTTACAACATATCAGTGGGTTGCTGGGACAGCAGGCGATTCAACACACCGATTGTACTATCGCCGTAGGTTGCCGCTTTACCTCGCTCGATACAGGGCATTGGAACTTAGATCTGCCCTCGCTAATCCAAATTGACGAAGATCTATCGGAAATTGGTCGGGAGTACGAATGCCAGTTGGGTCTGTGTGGCGGGCTGACACCGACACTCCAAGCCTTGACAGACCAACTTCCAGCCGTGGAAGACGCCTCCGATGGCGGCTGGCACCAGATCTTGGCCGATAGTCGACAACAGTTTAACGACCAACCTCCCCTACCGATCTTGCCGGACCTGCAGTCTGTTTTGCCTGCGGACACGATCCTATCAGTGGATGTTCACGCCATCGGTTACGGTACATTCTCTGAGTGGACGGTGAGCCATCCCCGTAACTTTCTATATCCCTGCATCGGTGTCACGTTGGGCTACGCTTTCCCGGCTGCGCTCGGCGCCAAGATTGCCAACCCCGATAAAACAGTGGTTTGCTTTACCGGTGACGGTGGGTTCATGATGGGGGCTTCGGAGCTGGCAACAGCCGCTATGTACGGTATCAACGTAGTTACTATTGTGGTCAACGATGGTGCTCTCTCGGCCATTAAAGGGTCACAGAGACGCGGGTGTGAAGGCCGAACGATCGACACCGATCTGCAAAATCCCGATTTCGTCCAATTGGCCCAATCCTTTGGTGTATTCGTTGTCCGCGTTGACGACTTGAAGGATTTCAAAACTGCTCTTCAGACGGCATTGGACGCCAATCAACCGGCAGTAATAGAGATTTTTCTACAGGATCGACAAGAGGAACTGATAAAAATCATCGGCTGGTTGAATGATCAACCGCTTCGGCAGTCGAGCCTGTCTTAAAACCAGGTGGAACAGACTACAGCACAACAGCACTGGGTGGGGTTCTGACCAAGTAGTTTAGGCTTAGCAGAACCTCACCCAGAGTCATCTTCTACCCGCCGTTTTTGAGCTTAGCCCAGGTGGTACTGAGTCTATCTTGAGCATCGACGCCTCTGGGACCACGCCAGAACAGGAAATTATGCAGTACCTCGGCCACCTCTTTTTTGTTGGCTCGGCCCAGAGATTGTAAAATCTGCAACGAATTAAAGACCACATCGCCTTTCCCCGCTTTAGCCCAGACTACCAGTGGCCACTTGTTCTGTTTGTCGACGACTAACGGCAACCATGGTTTGGGGGCTTCCTGAGGGCCGTCAGCCATAAAGTCGCCATTCCCCCAACCTCCACCAAAGTGCTTATCGGTTAACTTGTTTGGTTTTTTAAAGATGTCGTGGTCGGCCAAGGTAACGCCAACATTATCCTCCAAATCCGGGTCGAGCAGTACTAACGGATGGGGTAGAAAGTCTTTCTTCCAGGTTGAATCCTGTTGAAAATCAACCGTCACTAGATAACCCCCTGCCTCCACATACTGATTGACAACCTTAAAACCATCCTTGAGGGGCTCGTTTTTATCGTAGGCCACAACGCCAACGGCGATGATGTCGTACTTAAGTAAATTATCGATCTTGTAGTCGCCTTTGTCGATAACCTCGTATTCTATGCCTGCATTCTTGAAGGCCTGCTCTTCAACCGCGGCATCATTACCCCGGCCTTGAACAAATCCGACTTTTAGTTCTTGGGCAGCAAAAGTAAATTGGGTTGCCAAGAAAAGAAGAATTAAACCAGTAAACCCACTCACTAAAATAAGGTTTTTAACAAGTAACTTCATAACATATTCTCCCGAATTAAGGCTCGATCTCAGTAGAACCGTAGCCATGTACAGATTGTAAATGTGATGGTTGCAAGAAGGTGTTTATCTCTTTAAGATAAACCTTCTATTTACAACCGTGAAAACCAGAATTCACGTTAGCTACGCCTCATTAAATCAAAAACTGCGATCTATGTCAACAGTTAATTCTGCTAAATTCATCGGAAAATGCAGGGATTAGCAGAAGTCCGACCGCCATCCAACTCTTTTTTACTTCGAGCCCCCCTTAGACGGGCATTTTACCAGGCACTCTTAATTCCACGGTAGGGCATAGGAGGGACTGTTGACGAAACGCTCCATGCCCAGATCCAGCCGGATTTCAGCCCCAGCTTCGAGGTGGACGGTGAAATATCGGTCGTTTACCTCTACCGCCTTGTCCTCTATTTGGCCTTGTATGGTCTGCCGGTATTGGGCTTCGTGCGTCTGTCCATAGCCAGCCTCTTCAGCCGTGATCTGTCGACGCTGTTGGTAGGCGATCCAGGTAAAACAGTGCTCTCCGAAAACACCAGCTTGCAACAAGACTTCACGCCCCTGCGTCGGGTGCAGATTGACCAGATGTAACACTGCGCGCTTGTTCTCCAAGGTCTCCACCAGCGCCGCTATATCCGGGGGTAGCCCCGGCCGGCGTCGGTCCACATCAAAGTAACGCAGGCGAGCCATCAGCAAACCTCCATTGTACATAAAGAGCGGGCCGCCCATTGTAAGCTGAACCAGACCTTCGACGGTAATGGGGTTGCGCACCTGAAGATACCAATCGCCATAGGTGGATGGATCCTGCTGATCGTCGCGCATAAAGGCCAGACGATGGTGCACCTGAGCGTGATTGTGGTGAAGGATATCCACCGGATACTCGGGGTATTCGCCTTGCAGATATGCGGTCCAGGCGGCTTCGTGGCCACCACCGTGCTTGGAGAAGTGAGCGCTTACCTTCTGCCAATTCCCGGCGTCGTGGTTGCGCTGTTTTTTGAGCCTCGCCATATCCTCGTCCTGCATACTCATACACCAGATGTGTGTTATAGGATGCGCCTGCATCGGGCTGTACCCATCCCAGCCTTTATCGTGGTGGAAGTGGGGGGCGTGCAGGGTCTCTCCCTTTATCTCCCCCTGCTGCATCAGTACATCTATTTGTGAGCGAGGAAAGTCCATATAGTTCAAATCACCGGTAAGCACGGTGGCATTTTCGGCAGCAGCAATACTGGCATCGCTCAAATGGTGCCAGCCGTGCGGCCAGGTCCAGCCATAGTAGCCACCATACCACTTGCCGTTGAGATATTCGCCGATCTCGCCCGAAAGGCCGACGTTGTCGGGCAGAATACCGTTGTTTTGCCGGGTACGCTCGATCCAGGCCTGTGTGTATTCTACTACCCAGGCCTTGTACTTTTCGTCTCCGCTGCATATATAGGCGTTGGTCACCATGCTGGTCGCCGCCAGATTGCAGGCCACATCGCCACGACCCATGCGCTCGACCAGGGCCTGGCCCATCTTCTCCTCCATACCGGGCTTTTGCAGGTCTTCGACCGTCTCGATACCGGGAATGTCGTGAAAAGGTAGAGACCAGGGTTTCCACTGTGTATATCGGTAGGCTGTATAGTGCTTCTCGAAATTGCGATACGCCGGCCCCATACTGCCGTTGTGGGCACATTTAATAAGCCTCTTTTTAGTATCGTAATTGAGGGCTTCTGGATCTTCATTGAGATAAAACCCAGCATAGCGTTCGGCACGCTCGAGATTTTTTTCGTTGGTCGGGTCAGCCATACAGAGTAAATAGAAGAACAGATACCCTTCACCTTGGTGCATCCAGTCGTAGCCCTGCTCGTATTCCTTGACGACCATAGGGTGACCGTGGCCCGTATCGTAGCGGGCGAACTGCCGGGTGATACCCTCCCAAGTGCGGTGGGAATATTCCAGGATATGGTCGCCGCCACCCAACAGGTAAAAGAGCGGCCAGTTGTGGAAACTTTCGTAAGTATCGTCCAGACCGTCGATACTGCTGAAATCTTCACTAGTCGGCCACAGTACGGAGCCGGCCGGGCGCACATAACGTTCCATGACCGGATCGACCGACCCATTCATTAGATCAATCAGGCTGCGCTCAAGAATGGCCCATTGGGGCGGTTCTATAAAAGGTATATTCGCTTCGATGCGGATCATTTCAGTTACTCCTTGCTTACAGGATCAAGCCGAATAGAAGCAGTACCGAGTATCGGAAGATCCTTTTGTCTAATCAGTTTTGTCAATAATTAAAATTGGGCCGCTTTCGCTACCTCCTTTTGAGATAGACGAAAGCCATTCTACTCCGTTCTCGCTGCGCAGTCAACAAAGGACAGTCGATAAAAATCAAAAATCTGTTGTTTCTCGGTACACTCTCCCCTGAATTGGCATTCCTTTCTCCTGGTTAAGGACGGATACTAACACCCAGTTTTCTTGACAGGACTGGTAGACGGTGAGTACCATAATTTTACGAATCCGATTCGTGTCACTAAACAGGTATCAAACTTAGGTCGTATGAGAAGAAAATGGAGTAAATTCCATGAGTAGAGTCAACCGTGCTATCGAACTTCTTAAGGGGAGACACACCCTACATTTATGACGACCTCGGAGATCTTTCGTTCGAAGAGGAAGTCGCGGCTTGTCACACTAATAACGACTTCCTTCTGCTTGAACAGGAGTACGCCTCGCTGAGCGTTCCAGGTATGGAAGAATTCATGCAAGGTCTGGTGACAGCAAGACTAACAAAGAGTAGACACCCAACGCCACCCGTATTGGTGACGTTACCTACACAAGGTACCGATGAGTACGTAGTGAAAGCGAACGCGTGGACGATCACACAATATTTGGCTTGCGACGTTCATGGATTTGTACTATCACTCCCCACAGTGCAGGTAGTTCACTGATGCGGAGACCGCGTTGGACGGACACATTCTGTGAGAACCTGAAGCGCTATCTGGTGGGGGAGGAAGTTGTGCTCAACCACTTCGACCAGAGCCGAGGGTACTGAAACTGCAACTGAAATTAGCAGGTTAATTCACAAATTAATCTGCTTTTACAATGATGCCAACCATGAAGAAAATCTAACTGACATAGACTATTGGATGTTCGCCAGTAGATGAGTTAGTTGTCATGACAATCCCAAGCCCCGTCGTCCTAGCCCCAATCATAGTTACTATCGTTAAGTCTAATTTTAAGGCAAATCATCAAATTGAAAGCTACAGGTCGTTACCTTGACATCCCCTTTGCAGATAGAGCATACTCTAATTTAGTATAAGAGCCAGTATTTCACCTTAACAGTTTTAAGCTCAAGACCCTGATATTTATGAATGATCTATTATTTGATAATTTTAAAAAAGGCAATGTTCACAAACGATTCCACAAAAACGAGATATGAGTTTGTCTAAAACGTTGTAAATCTTGAAGTACAGATGGGTTCCCACCGCTAGAAACGGTAACTCAACCAGCTATCGGCGAAAGGGTACCCGGTGAGGTAGACATAATTTATCGGCGCAAACGATGATGTGATTGAACACCGTTGGATCCAGCCCAAATTTTATCCCTGACCTCAACGTGGCAACAAAGGGAGACGAAAGGAGATCATTCATCGCCGAATTTCTCCTGTTTCTGCACTCCATCGACCTATTTCGATGATTAGAATCACTCGTTTTTGTAACCGGCCGTGGAAAAACTGAATCAAGAAAGATTTGAGAAAATGATTGTTTTCTGGGCCGTTGAAAGTTGTCGATGGAACCAATAATCGTGTCGAGAGAAACAATCGCTCCTTCAGAATGCGTCAGAAAAATCGAAACAAACGAAGAAAGCAGCACAGGATTCAAAAGGGGACAAAACACAATCTTTATACCAGGATATTAAAGCATCCACTTAATTGAAAAATATAGGCAAATAGGTCGAACTCCATGATGCTGACAGTGAAGAAGCGCCCTTGAAAATGGCAGCATAGAAGGAATGATCTATGAACAGTGTCCAAAAACTAACTATGATTTCTTTGATTTTATCTAATTGGCAACTAACTATTGGCATTCCCTTGATCAAGACTAAGGGCAAGGTCAACAGGGCCAACTAAAACGAATATATACGACCTAACCGTAGGCTAGCCCCTTCGGTCGGGTATATCTGCTTGAGATGAGTACCGTGCTAGAATCACTCCCACATGGACCGAAGGCCATATTGAACTTACACGGGATTATTCCCCCGGTTATTACCCCTTTAACTAGAGATGAAACTGTCGATCACACGGCACTGATTGCGCATCTACACTATCTTATCGAGGCAGAGGTCAGTGGCGTTTTTATGCTGGGGACTGCGGGTGAGCAGGCTGCCTTGACAGATTCAGAGCGCGAAAGAGTAGTTCGGATAACGGTCGAGGAACTAAGGCAAACGACAACCTCGACCAAAATACCGATTTTAGTAGGAGTGATGGATGCTGGTACTAAACGCACTATCCAAAACGCACAGGCCGCAGTAAGTCTAGGTGCTGATGCGGTTGTGGCCACGCTTCCCTATTACTACCCGACAGAGAAAATAAGTTCGGTCGTGGATCATTTCGCTGCCATTGCTGAAGCGCTTGAGTGCCCGGTGATACTTTACAATATTCCTCAGTTTACTAAGTCGGAAATACCAATTCAAGCCGTGGTCGAATTAAGTCAGATTCCCAATATCGTTGCCATCAAAGACAGTCAAGAAGATTGGGGACGAATTCAAGATCTGCTCTTTGAAGAACGACCTGACTTTGACATTATTGTTGGCTCTGAAGTCCTAATTGGGGCTGCACTTCTTCTCGGAGCAACTGGTGGAGTTCTCGGTATTGCTAACATTATGCCTCATCTCTGCCTCGATTTGTATCGTGCGGCTACCGATGGTGATATTGCTAAAACTTTCTCTCTCCAGAAAAAGATGACCGACGCTCGGCGAATGTATGACGCAGGTTACTGGCTAACTTGCCAGAAAGCGGGAGTGTCCCTTCTCGGTTTCGGTGAATTGCAGACCACCGCTCCGATTCCAAATCTTTCCGATCAAGCCCTAGATCAGATCCGTCAATCTCTCCAACGGCATGGCCTACTATAGCATGGCAAAAGGAAATATTGCATTTCCCCGATCTAGTATTAACCGGAGGTTTGGCGTCTTCAACTTGATCAAGGATCAAGGACATGGATAGTAAGGCGTCTGGATCTCCCCCGATTGTGCGCAATCGGCAATTGCGTCAACCTTCGGTTGGACACATCCGCTGGATCAAGGGTAAACCTACTATTTGTTGATGAAGCGGGTGTATGAACTGGCCGATCAAATCCTAATTCGCAAGAGTTGGTGGCGTTATTCACTTATCCAACTTGCGCTCTTTCCGTATCGTGTCTTTCGGTTTCTTCAAGTTGGCGGTATCTTACTAATCCTTTTTCCTTGTTCTGGCCATGCTAATCAGTCAGACACAAACTCTGGTCAGATACGTTCGAAAGGTCAAATCTCGATTTTGGCCACCGGCGACATTACGGTTGGAAGTGGTCTAACACCTGTTCTTCGTCGACACGGATTGGATGTATTATTTCGCCAAATTAGTGTAGAGATCCAGAACGCTGATATTGCTATTGCCACCTTAAATACCAGCATCTCAGACCAAGGGGAGCCGCAGTATGCGGCAGAAACCTCCAACCAAAGGTTGGCGCAGTCATTCCGAGCTATCCCGGACTTAGCGGTCTCTATTGCTCAGGCGGGTTGGGATGTCATCTCCCTGACTACACCCCATCTGCTCGATTTTGGTCCTTTGGCGGCTGAAGATACCATTCGCCACCTTAACCGCAACGGTATCAAGACTATCGGAGCCGGACTCTCCACACATTCAGCCAATGATCCGGCATGGGTTCGACCCCGCGTCACTGCGGATATCGTCGATCCGGCCGATGACAGATCTTCCGGGTTGGTGTCTGCTCGACGGGGAGCACAAGTGGCCTTCGTCACTTACTACCACGCAGGTGCGTTTAATGTTGATGGTCAGATCAAACTTGCGCGAGCTTTATATAGCGAGATGACAAATCAAACCAGGGACCTGGCGACCAAATCAGATCTACTGGTGGTGATGATGCACTGGGGGAAGGCTGTACAAACTGAGGCCGTAAGCAATCGTCAGCAATTTTTCGCTCAAGCTTTAATCGAAGCCGGTGCCGATCTCGTTCTGTCTCAACGGCTTCACACGCTACAAGGAATCCAAATATTCAAAGGGAAACCAATCATCTACAGTCTGGCCGATCTAATCTACGAGAATTTCGATAAACGACATGCTCAGATTGTGATTCCTAAAGTCATCTTCCACAACCGGCAACTGCAACGTATCGAATTGATTCCCGTTTGGGTCGGCAATCCAAAAGCCAAATACCAACCACAGATCTTGTCTGGTGAGCAGGCCAAAACAACGCTGACCAAATACCAACAACTTTGCCAATCACTGAATACGACCGTCAGCGTTGAGATTGATCGAGGGTGGATCAGGCCATGACGACCTCCCCCCAAAACGGACTAACCGTCAAGTCACTACTGATTGGGCTACTTTTAATCCCAGCCAACGTCTTTTGGATTATACAGCTAGAGGTCGTTCGATATACCCACCCAACTCTGATCCACCCTCTATCCAACGTGATCTTCATCATCTTCTGGCTCCTAATTATCAGTTTAGGTTTGAATCGAATCTCAACTAAAATTGGACTGTCTCAAGCCGAAGTCCTTACCATATATGTAATGCTGTGTGTTGTTTCCTCACTATGCTCGCACGACATGATGGAAATTCTGGTTACTATTCTGGGACATCCATTTCGCTTTGCCACGCCTGAAAATGAATGGCGAGAATTGTTTACTAAGCAACTGCCAGAATGGCTAACTGTCAGTGACGAAAAGGCACTCCGTAACTACTACGAAGGTAGCTCAACCCTCTATACCGAACACCACTTAGCAACCTGGCTACAACCGGCCGTTTGGTGGATTGCCTTTATTTTCGTATTGATGGCTGTTATGCTCTGTATCAATATCCTACTACGGGAACAGTGGACTGAACGCGAGCGCCTAACCTATCCGATTATCCAACTACCATTGGAGATGGTCAACCCAGAATCTAATTTTTTTCGCCGCCGCATGGTTTGGCTTGGCTTCAGTGTTGCTGCGGCTATCAGCATTTTGAATCTACTCAACTCGATTTTTCCCGAGGTTCCCTATCTCCCTGTTAAGCGGCAGTCGATTCACCAGTATTTTACCACCCGGCCCTGGAATGCCATGGGAGGAGTCAGAATCTCTTTCTACCCTTTTGCTGTTGGGATTGCCTTCTTGATCCCCTTAGATCTACTCTTCTCCTGTTGGGTCTTTTACTGGTTCTATAAAATAGAACTGATGATCGGTAGAATCGTGGGTTTTCATGGCACTCCTCGTTTCCCATACGCCAATGAGCAAGCTTTTGGTACCTACATCGGCTTGCTGGCTTTCGCGCTCTGGGCTGGACGATCGCATTTCAAGGCAATTATTGTTCATTTGTTGCAAGGAATTAGCCTATTGGACTCGAGACGACGTGTCGACGATAGTAATGAGCCAATCCCTTACCATTTAGCCTTTTTTGGCATCCTGATCGGTTGCGTTTTCTTAGGAATCTTCTCTTATCAGATCGGAATGTCGTTGTGGGTCATTCCCCTCTTTTTTGGACTCTACTTTCTGCTGGCCATTATGATCGCCAGGGTGCGAGCCGAACTCGGATTTTTGGTACACGACTTGCACAATATTGATCCACACAGTGTATTGGTGACGGCCTTAGGTACACATCGACTGGGTAGTGGAAGCCTAATTGGTTTTTCTCTCTATATGTTTTTCAATCGTGCTTATCGTGCCCACCCGATGCCACAATTGTTGGAGGCTCTGAAAATTTCACAAACTCAATCTATCTCGTCCCGTCGAATGGCGCTGGCAATCTTAATTGCAACATCGGTGGGCTCCATTGTAATATTTTGGTTGTTGCTTGACAGCTATTATCAACATGGAGCAGAATCGGGTTATTATGAAACTTGGGCCCTCGGTTTTGGACGAGGTGTCTATCGGCAACTTGAAGGGTGGTTAACTTTCCCCCGGGCCCCGGATCTAACCGGTGTTGGATTCATGGGCGTCGGTTTCCTGTTAACTGGTTTGATGATGGTGGTCCGGGCCAAGTTTCTCTGGTGGCCGTTGCATCCGTTAGGCTACGCTATGGCCAATAGTTGGGGAATGTACAACTTGTGGTGTTGCTTATTGGTAGCTTGGTTTCTTAAAGCTATAGTACTCAAACACGGTGGATTGCAATCTTATCGACGCGCGATTCCGTTTTTCCTTGGTGTAGCACTTGGAGATTATGTGTTAGGTAGTATTTGGAGTATTGCCAGCATCGCTACCAATATCCCATTATATCAATTTTGGCCCTAGCCGGATTTTGCTGGACCTAATTAAAATTGAACAGGAGTAAAACGAAAGAAATATGAAATTTTCCAAGGAATTGATCGATCAATTTTTTGAAATGAAAATTGAGATGCAAGAGGAGGTCGACCGACTTTTTGACGCCTTTTCTTCCCAAAATGTAGATGCTGCACTTTGGCGACCACCGATGGATATTTACGAGACCGTCGACAGTTTTATTGTCAAACTGGAAATCGCTGGGATCGACCCTGAAAAAGATGTCAAAATCCGCTTAGACGAAGAGAGCTTGATTGTGCATGGATTTCGCCAAGATCAAACCGAACTTAAAAAACAACACTATCATCAAGCTGGCCTGAGCTACGGCCATTTTGAGCGTCGTATTGTTCTTCCTGATGTTCATGTGGAAGAGGTCACCCCAACAGCTAGCTACGACAATGGGTTCTTAGAAATCCAGATTCCAAAAAAGAAACGTCAGTCCAAAGAGATCGTGGTTAAAGTCCAATCAAATTCCACAACCAATACCGAAGCGCAGGTGATCTCTAGCAAGCACCAAATCGAGGCTGAGGTTGAACTAAAGGAGGTAGAAGATGAGTGAGTACGACCTAGAAAACAATGATTCACAAGTCACTCGTTTTGATATCAGTAATGAACTACCAATTATACCGGTAATTGGAGATCTGGTTGTTTTCCCGTTTATGCCACCGGTGCCACCATTTTCTCCCCATCACGTCGCACTTTCCGGTGAGAATGTATCTGCCGCCGTTGAACATGCCATGGTTAATGAACAACGGTTCCTGTGTCTATTTCGACAAACCGTTGAAAAAGAACCGAAACATCTAGGCACTGAAGACCTCAGTCCAGTCGGCTCACTGGTTCATATCGTTCGTTACAAAAAAGATGAGGAAAATGTACTCTTTTTGGCACAAGGAAAAGCTCGTGTGGTAATCGATGAAGTGTTGCACACGGATCCGTTTTTGAAAGGTAGAGTCCGGCTGATTGAGGACGAGGTGCCTAGCGATTTTGAAGGGGTCGAATCCGAAGCCTTAACTCGAAGTGCGGTTGATATTTTCAGTCAGATTGTCTCTATTTCCACCCGTTATCAGGAAGAGTTCGCCATCATCGCTGATAATATCGACCATCCAGGTCGGTTAGCCGACTACATTGCCGCGGTTATCAGCCTCAAAACAGAAGACAAACAGCGAATCTTGGAACTGATAAACGTCAAAGACCGATTTGACGAATTAGTCAAAATGCTGTCCAAAGAGCTAAATTTAGTCGAATTGGAGAGCAAGATCCAGTCTGATGCCGAGGCGGAAATAAATCAATCCCAAAAAGAATACTTCCTAAGAGAACAGATTCGCGCTATCCAGAAAGAACTTGGCGATACGGAAGATCTCTCAGTTGAGATTGATGAGTATCGTGACCAAATCAAGAAACTCAACTTGCCTGAAAAGGCCCAAGAATCAGCAGGACGAGAACTAAAGCGGTTGTCCCAAATGCAGTCTTTCTCGCCTGAAGCAACGGTGTGTCGGAACTACTTGGACTGGATGGTCAATTTACCTTGGGATAAAGAAACCAAAGATAACCTTGATATTGATCACGCCCAACAGGTCTTGGATGAAGATCACTATAATCTGGTCAAAGTCAAAGACCGGATCCTAGAGTATCTAGCCGTTCGCTCTTTGAAAACAGACATGAAAGGGCCAATCTTGTGTTTTGTTGGCCCACCCGGTGTTGGCAAGACTTCGCTTGGACAGTCAATTGCTCGCTCCATGGGGCGAGAATTTGTTCGAATTTCGCTGGGTGGGGTACACGATGAGGCGGAAATACGGGGTCACCGGCGCACCTATATCGGCTCCATGCCAGGAAGAATTATAAAAAGCCTACGCCAGGCAGAATCGAACAACCCAATCTTCATGTTGGACGAGTTGGATAAGCTTGGATCCGATTTTAGAGGTGATCCCGCCTCAGCTCTGCTAGAAGTCCTAGATCCAGAACAAAATCATAGCTTTGTCGATAGCTACATTGATGTCCCATTTGATCTATCGAAAGTAATGTTTATTGCCACTGCTAATCAACTAGATCCCGTTTCACCGCCTTTACGGGATCGGATGGAAATTCTAGAACTACCTGGCTACACGCTCAAAGAGAAGTCGATGATTGCCAAGCAATACTTGGTGCCACGTCAACTAGAAGCCAACGGTATAGTTGATAAAAACTTGCAAATTGAGGATAAAGCTATTGAGAATGTCATCAATAGCTATACGCGTGAAGCAGGACTGCGGAATCTAGAGCGAGAGCTAGGGACAATCTGTCGTAAGGTGGCACGACAGTTCGCACAAGGACGGAAGCGAAAAGTAAAGGTTTCAGAATCTCAAGTTGAAACCTATCTAGGCCCAGTTAAGTTCTACCCTGAAATGGCCGAACGAGAGGGTGATGTTGGGGTTGTCACAGGTCTGTCAGTAACACCGTATGGTGGGGAAGTCCTCTTCGTCGAATGCACTCGAATGAAAGGGGAAGGGAAAATGACCATTACCGGCCAGGTTGGTGATGTAATGCAAGAGTCGGCTCAAGCGGCCATGAGTTATATTAAATCACAGTCTGAATCCCTTTCAGTTACACCGGAATTTTTCAAGGAGAATGATTTTCACGTCCATGTCCCTGCTGGCGCTACCCCGAAAGATGGTCCTTCCGCCGGAATCACAATCGCCACTGCCCTAGCTTCACTGGCGACAGATCGCATGGTGTCCAACGAGGTAGCGATGACAGGTGAGATTTCTTTGAGAGGTCGAGTCCTTCCCATCGGTGGATTAAAGGAAAAAGTTTTGGCCGCTAAACAGGCTGGGATCAAAATGATCATTGCCCCTGAAAAAAATCGCAAGGATCTGACTGAAATTCCAAAGGAAGCTCAAAGAGGGGTAAATTTCGTTTTTGTCGACCATGTCGATCAAGTTTGGGAAAACTCTTTCCAAAACTAGTTGATAATCAGGCTGATTCCTCGAGTTGGCCTTTGGTTAACTCGGCCTTAGTTAATGTGTGATTGTACACTATACATCTACGATCGCCCAATCAACCAAGTTGTAATCTAATGAAGTAATTAGGTCGATCGCTCCCTTTTTCCAATTAAGTCGAGGACATGATTTTAGCTCGGAACCGACCTGTCTACCAAGCATTAGTGACTATTGCCGGGATTCTACTGGCCTTTGGTCTGGCTCTTCTTCTTTACCCCTATTTGCAATTTCCTTATCACCCCAGTGGATCTGGCATTATCGGCTGGATTAGCGTCCACCAGTATCCAAAAGGTAACGAATTCTTTTATTTCATAGTTGCATTAGTCGGCTTACCGGCTTCCATCTGCTTGGCCTGGTGGCTATCTGGATCAAGACCGTCGATGATTTATCCGACGTCGTTTCTCGCTGATGAAGATGATGAGCAAAAGCGAATACATACGCCGGGTTCGAGGTCAGACACTTCTCTTCATCCAATAATGTCATGGGTCTTGAATGTGCTAATAGCGTTACGGCGACCACTGGTTTACCTGTTGGTACCGGTACTGATTTATGTGCTTCACTACAGCGGATGGATCCACGGTGATATAGACCTGTTTCACGAAGGGGAAAGACTCGCTCCACTGAACGAGATGCTTCATAGTGGAATCCCTTATGGCGATATTTATCTGCAACATGGTCTATTTCAAAACGCTTACCTGTCATGGACTGCTTCCAAAGCCTTTGGTCCGACCTTAGAAGGGCTCCGCCGACTAGAACGGATATTAGATCCACTCGGCTATATCTCCCTCTACTTTCTAGGGACACAAGTTTTCCGCCGGAGGTTACTCTTTGCCTGCCTGACAGTCCTGGTCTCAAGTGCTGAACACACCTCCATTTCCCCTCGGCATAGCCTCGGACTCCTCAGCCTGGCGGTGACCGCCGGCTATCTACACCATCAGCGTCAACGTGGGATCTTCGCCGGTTGGCAACCGTTTCACCACTATCAATCGGATAATACCCCTGGGTGGCGTAAACTATTGAGATTTTGTTTAACCTTTGGCTGGCGGTTAATTTTAGCAGGAATTTTTTCCAGCCTGGCTTTTTGGTATAGCACTGAAATCGGCTTGTATACGACTGCGGCAACCGGCATATTTTTGTTTACCTATAGTCTGCAACCCAGTCAGCCTTTGAATCGACGGCCAATTCCATTGATTTGTTACGGCGTGGGCTTTCTGGTTGGCTTTCTCCCGATTTCTGTCTATTTTATCTGGCATGAGGCGTTGGATGATCTGGTCCGAAACACCTACATTCAAACCAAATACCAGATCGACACTTGGGGGCTAAAGTTTCCCGGTTTGATGGAGATATTACACCAACCAAGTTGGAAGCAATTGGTTTTGAGTGAAGGTTTTCGTTGGTATTTGCCGATTATTCTATTTCTAATTACTATCTCTTATTTGACCCATCAATGGTTATGCCGTCGACTCTGGACTTCGATCAGCGACCAGAAACTACTATTGATACTCTTGGGTGGAACGGCTTTTTTCCGAACGGCACTTGGCAGATCTGACGGTGGGCATCTGGTCTACGGCTCAACCTTTGTATGGCTCTTGATCTGCTTTTTCTTTGACCACATCATCGGTCGGTTGGTCTACTTTTTTCGACGGAAGCAGTGGATCACCTTTGGACTGATATCCATTCTGGTTCTCAACTCATTAATAGGAGTCTCATGGTATGCGAACCAGGTACATCGTCCGCTAAAATCGCTGTCAGCAAAATGGCATCGCTTGTGGCATCGTCCCGCTAAACCGGTAATCGAAAGGCAACTGGCACGAGCAGGTCAAGTGCAGATCCCCGAACACCGCATCGACCAGATTGAACAGGTGGTCGAATATATTCAGTCCGAGACCGATTCTGAAGAGTGTATATTTGACTTTACCAGTCAAGGGGCATACTATTTCTTTGCTAACCGACCTTCGGCTTCGCGTTATCATCAAGTTGCTTATGCCTCCACCCCTGAAATGCAGCAAGAGATAGTTGAAGCACTGGAAGTAGACCAAACCCAACTGGTTATTTTCAAAACCGGGGGATGGTTTGATAACATCGACGGTATTCCATCTGAAGAGCGTCATCCGGTGGTTGCTCGTTATTTAAGCCAGCATTATCGGTTGGCGACTGATATCAACGGCGTACAAATTTTGAAGCGTAAAAGCGCAAAGGAGAAACAGAATGAGAATTATTGATCCGCACGTCCATATTTGGAAAAATGATCCACGGTTCCCCTGGGCTAAGGAAACGACCAGCCCTCCTGAAGAGGACGCAACTCCGGAAATGCTGTTCAAACTGATGGCAGCCAATGGCGTAGAGAAAACGGTTCTTGTCCAGGTAATCCACTACCGTTGGGACAATAGCTACACCGCATATGCGGTTAAGGAATACCCTGATAAATTCATGGGCGTCGGTCGGATTAATCCGGAAGATCCAGCAGCCGCGGACCATCTCAGCTACTGGACCGAGGAACACGGATTACACGGTATGCGACTCAGCCCTTCAACCGAGGCTTCAGGTGATTGGTTTGCGCGGGCAGAGATGATGGATCCGATCTTCAGCCGCGCTACACAACACGGCATTCCGATGCTAATTTTGACTCGACCCGGCCGACTGACGGATCTAGCCAATATTTTGGATCGGCACAGTGATTTGGATGTAGTCGTCGATCATATGGCCGATTGCTCTCCGGGCCAAGCGGATCAACTGCAACTCTTGCTAGATCTGGCGAGATTTCCACACGTCTACGTCAAAATCAGCCATACGTGGTCCATTTCTCAGACGGAATACCCGTGGACAGATACCCACGATTTGGTCCAAGCCGTCCATCAGGCATTCGGGGCTAACCGGATAATGTGGGGTACGGACTGGCCGGTTTGCTTGGGTAAAGCCACCTATGCCCAGACGTTGTCTGTGGTCAAAGATGAAATGAATTTTTTTACCCCGGAGGAGCTAACCTGGGTCTTGGGTGAAACCGCTCGGCGAATCTGGTCCTGGTCAGACAAACTATAGATTACCGTAATGGGTTGATCTAAAAGATCGTGTCGGATAAATTTTGCATGTTATTTAATCACGATTAGATGAAAGGATAATTTTATGACGACCTTGCCGGTTACACCCCTGCCAGTCCGTTTTACTGTCATGAGCCTCAATTTATGGGCAGACAATCGAATGCCAGAGAGAACTGAATCGATAGAAAAGCTGTTGGTTCTTCATCAGCCAGATATTCTCTGCTTGCAGGAACTGCGACCTGCTACACGAGATTTAATAGATCTGGTTTTACCAAGCCACCAGCGAATCGACGATCCCTTCGAAGGCTGGATTCGAGAAGGGAATATCTACTACAACACAACTCTGTTTAATCTGGTTGAATACGGCGCGGAAGATATTGGAATGTTTGAAGCTAATCGTCGTCTATTCTGGTCACGTTTATCACTGAAGTGGGGAGACGATTTGCTACTGTTTGTCTCAACCGCCCACTACACTTGGTCAGGGAACCCGGTGGAACGTGAGGGTGGAGTGAATCCAAGATATCAGCAAGCTCAACGGACGGTGAAAGCACTCAGTGTGATTACCGGTAAAAATGAACCTATTCTCTTCATGGGTGACCTTAACGACTATGTTCATCCAGTTCGAATTTTACGTGAGGATGGTTTTGTTGACTCTTTTAGTAGCCTTGGAAGAACGTCACCCATCACTATACCAGCGATACCAACGGCCAAAGGAACGCCGCAGACCATCGATTGGATCTTCCATAAAGGCCCGCTCCAACCCATGACCAGCGAAGTAGTCGATTTCTTTGAAGGTGATATTGCTCCCTCTGATCACAAACCGATTTTGGCGACTTATTCAGTTTCGATAGAAAAATAAGAAATGTCCGGTAGATCTTAATCAGGTAGAAAACCTGGCCTACCGGTATTGGGATCACTTATCACCAGCATGCATTAACCCGTTGATATTGGGTGTTTTTTGTGAATTTGTCGGTGTATACTAGAAATTAAATTCAAAATAACCGCTTTTTGGTTCTCTGGAATCTAAAATCGTCTATCTCAAAGGGGATAAAATGAGAGTTACAAAACTGGTTCTTGTTGTTTCCGTTCTTGCATTGCTCATTAGTTCAGTTTCGCCGGCAGCAGAAATTGCAATCGTTGACTACGCAGATCAATGGACCAAAGTCGATGCACTGAGACAAACTTTAGATGAGTTCAAAATTAAGTATGATGATTACACTAAGAATGTAGAAAAAGGCACGCTGACATTCAAGGATGAAAACAGGTTATTTTTTATCGGAAGTATGACCACCAACAATCCTAAACTCCACGAGAGTCTCGACAAGAATGCAAAAGCTATCCAAGATTTTGCCAAAAAAGGTGGGATTGTCATCGAACCTACACAAGCGGACCAAAACGAAGCTAACGTTGATTGGTTACCCGATGGGCTCACCTGTGTGCGAAGTGACCCGGACTCACCCGTTTTCAAGATAATAAAACCTGACCACGCCGTTTTTTCTGCTCCCAACAAGATGATCAAAAAATCTTTCCAAAAATGGGGCCATCAAGGTTGGCCGACAGTTTGGGAAGTGATCGATAGTCAAAAAGGATTTGATGTTATCATGGAATGTATGGGGAAGCCTGTAATTATGGAAGCGGAGTACGGAAAAGGAAAGTTTGTGATGATGGCGCTGGCTCCAGATAAATATCACATTGCAGGGAACGATGATAATACCAAAAAGATGGCGGGCTTATTTATGGAGAATCTGCTAGAGGCTTACTTATTCTCTTTACCTGTTGAGGCCGAAGGGAAATTAGCAACGGTGTGGGGACGTTTGAAGAGGTTTTTTTGAAGGTGCGCTGGACAGCAGTTTGCGTTACTAAGGTCTGCTAGACTGGTACAAGAGATGCTGGCCGTCTCCATAAGATTCAAATAGTGACAAGCAATATCTCCGGAATCAAGGGACTTCGCACCAAAAAGCTTAGCCAATAATGGTTGTCAAGTTAGTTTTCTTGGATTCAAGTAGTTAAGTGCAATATTTGGGGTTAGCACAGAATTGATGTTAAAGAATGCCTTAGCAGGTGTTTTAGACTTCAGAGTTTCCCCTAGGCGCTTGTTCAATCTACTCACAGCATCTTCAATCAACTCTACTTGGCTGATCCATACCGCCGATGGCAAAGAGGCAGCCACAAGAATAGGAGTGGATTGATCCGACGCTACCTTCCCAAGGGGATTGATCTCTCTGAACATCAGAACCCATCAACTGTTGTGCGCTTGGGACTTGAGACCAGCTGCTGAGGATCAGTCGAAAAAACGCGGTTCTAGTCTTGCCCCTTAATTTAATCCTCATTCCTTTTCCAATTTAGTAACGCCTTTAACGAAATAACGTACTGTTATCATGCTCATTTGCAGTTACAGTATCAGGCAAAAGACGAATGGTATCAGTCAACCTACGGCTTTTGGAACAGGTAGTGAGACACCATCCACTCCTTTCCCTGGCAGTACCCCCACAGTTCAGCGCAAGCCATAAAGAAAATGCGCCAGTATACCCATCTACGGGTGGATTCCTCCGAGCCATAGGTCTCGGCAAAACAGTTGAGGATCTGACGTCGGTGCTGATCCATATTACGCAACCAGGCCTCAGCCGTTTTCTGGTAGTGTGTTCCACTGACTCGCCAGTGGTTTCGGATCTGGAGATGATCCTGAAAATAGAGCAATAGATTATCTGAGGGCATGGTACCACCGGTAAAAAAGTGTCTTGACAACCAATCTTCATCCGCATCGCGGATTTCAAAATGATAAGCATACTGGGCATGGGTAAAGATATGTACGAAGAGAAGCCCACTACTGTTCATCCAGCTTGAAATCTTGGATAATAGCTGACGATAGTTCTTCATATGCTCGAACATCTCTATCGACATTACTCTATCAAATTGCTGATCGGTATCGAAATTGACCACGTTAGCCGTGATCACCTGTAGGTTGTTCAGCTCTATGGAATTAGCTTGAGACTCGATGTACTCTCTCTGGCTAGGAGAATTAGAAACTGCGGTAATTTGAGAATTAGGATAGTGTTGTGCTAAATATAGACACAAGGAGCCCCATCCACACCCCAGGTCGAGGATCTGCAATCCATCCTCGATTTGGGCGCGTTGGCAATAGAGGTTCAGCATCTCCTTCTCGGCCTGGTCCAGTGTGCAAACATGTTCAGGCCAGTAGGCGGAACTATATTTAAGTCTCTTACCTAGCGTATATTGATAGAATTCGGTCGGTACTGTGTAGTGCTGGTTATTGGCATCATCCGTGGTAATGGCGATAGGGCAGCGTTTCAGTTGATCAACGAAGTGAAGTAAACGTTGCTGTTGGGCTTCGACTCCGCCCGCTGCCTGTTGTTTCAATGTTGCAGCGTGCCTTGACCTGATATTATGGCGAATCAGCCAGTCTGGAATCAGGTTGCGATCGAGCAAAGGCGTATACCACGGATCCTGCAGATCAGTAGGGATAGAAGGATAGGCCTCAGTTTGGTTATCTGTCAGCGAGGATGATTCGGTTAGGACTTTTGGGGTGCTCAATTCAATATTCCTAAACGGGTTATAAGGTTCCAAGGTTTTTATTATTGGGCCGAGTTAGAACCAAGTGGAGATTCCCCAGTACGCGACTGGCAAAACCAGCTTCACAATAAGAAAAATAGTATTCCCAAGTCCTAAAAAATGTTTCATCGAATCCTAACTTTTCAATGTTGGACCGATTAGAAAATAACTTATATTTCCATTCTCGGAGAGTTTGGGCATAGTAAATGCCGATATTGTCCAGATCTTCGATAACAAAATTAGAGGCTTCTGTCATAGACCGGCAAAGAGCGTTCAATGAGGGAATAATTGCACCGGGGAAGATATGCTTCTGAATCCAATCGCCACGCCTAGCGTATTGCTCATACCGCTGGTCTGGCATGGTAATGGCCTGTAGTACAAACAGGCCATTTGGCTTCAATAGCTCGTCACATTTGCTGAAAAAAGCGCCTAAGTTTTCGTGCCCGACGGCTTCAATCATCTCAATAGAAACGATTTTGTCAAACTGGCCATTTAAATCCCGGTAGTCACACAGCTCTACCTGTACTAAATCGGCGACACCGGCCTTTTGAACACGCCGCCGAGCTAACTCCAACTGCTGTTCAGAAAGTGTGATAGTAGTGACTTGGCAACCTGTCTGGAGGGCTGCTTGAACAGAAAAAGCCCCCCAGCCAGAACCGATCTCCAGGACATGATCCTCCGTCGAAATTTTGGCTTTGCGGATAATTGTATTTATCTTATTGTGCTGTGCTTGTTCTAAACTATCATCCGGAGACTCAAACAACGCACAGGAGTACGTCATGGTTGGATCTAGTATTTCTTTAAAGAAATCATTACTCAAATCATAGTGCAGGCTAACATTTTTCTTGCTACCAAAAATCGTATTGCGATGTGAGCTTTGGTAAAAGCTATAAATCCAGTCTGACACACTGCTAAGCCATTTGTGCCATCCCTGCCGTTTATCTACCATTACCAGGTTTTCAGCGAAAAATTGAATAGCCTGAGTCAGGTTCCCAGAATCCCAAAAACCTTTCTGATAGGCTTCGCCCAGACCAATGCTGTCATTTGATGCCAGATGCCAGAAAAAGTCGTAGTCATTGACCTGTATTTCAGCCACCTTATATTTGGTGGGATTCCCAAATAGGTGTTCTTCACCACTAGGTAATCGCAAACGGAGACAACCGTTCTGGTAGCGAGAGAAAACTTTAAAGATCAGCGGTATGCCTATCTTATGCGTAATCTTATAAGGTTCAGCTTTAATGGTTAATGGACTGGATGGGCTCGGTTTTGCGTACACAGGCAGTTCCTTAATCAAGTGGAGTTTAGTTGCTTGCCAAAGGATACGTGGCATGGTTAGAGCGGAAGTAAGCGGATATTTTAGTAGCGTAACAACCATATTCTGCCGACTTAACGGTAGAGAGCTCCCCCAAATGCGAGATAGGAAAACAGGTCGGCGATCTTCCAGGATATTAATCTGGATATCAAGTTTATGGTTTAAATCACAAAAAATAAATTCGTAGTTTCCCGTGACCTGGTAAAATGGGGAAACATAGAAGCTCTTGCTGACAACACTGGTGTGAGTGGTAGCATTTTCAGATTGTAACTGGTTCAGGATGTAGAGGTATCTCTCACCGTATGTATTGTTGATTTCTGCTACAGCACACGACAATTTTTCATTCTGATCGTAGCAGAAATAGAAACTAACTGGATTAAAAACATAGTTGAAATATCGAGCCGCAGTGACTAACTCTATTCTTGACAATCCATCACCACACCCCTGCTGGCTCAGGAAAGAAACAATTTTATCCCGAATGCTACCTTCCCCGCTGGCATAGTCCTGGTCGTGGATAGAAACGATATTGAAACGGTTGTAGCTAAAAAATGGGAGTAAAGTATCCAGCATTTCGAGCTCATCCAGGTCGAATGCGTATAAATAGATAGGGTAGTTAAAGTGGTGCCTCTTCGGTTCACGACGGGCATGCATTATCTGCCCACTGAAGATCCGTGAGTTCATAGAGCCATTCCGAAGACTTTGGCTATTTCTTCACCCGAACGAACAGCATCTTCATGAAATCCATAGCCAAAATAGCTGCCACAATAGTAGATATTAGCCACCGAACTGTCGACCGGTTTTTGATTCAACTGGCTGAGTTGCGATTGGGAATCTAGCGTGGCAAAGTCGTAAACCGGATGAGTAAATTCCACCTTTGAGATGACAGATTCATCGGTGACAGGTTGTCCATTGAGGGTAACGAAGTAACGGTTTTGTGTAGATAATCCTTGTAGCCTAGTGAGGTCGTAAGTCACCGAAAGTGGCTCCACACCATCGGTGGAAACCGCCCTTTTGTAGTTCCAGGAAGCCCAGGCGTGCCGATTAGTCGGCATGACTGATTGATCAGTATGCAACACAGCACGGTTTTTTTCGTATTGCCAGGTACCCAGTAACTGCTTTTCTTCTTCTGTTGGGTCGGCTAACAATGCTAATGCCTGGTCAGCGTGAGTAGCTACGACCAGATGCTCAAAATTTAGTTCGTTCTGATCTCGCATTTTTACTGTGGTCTGGTCTCCTTGACGACGAATAGTATCGATCTCTGCCTTCAAGACAATTTTGCCATTGAAGCCTTTCAAAAAAGCTTTAACATACTGATGCGCCCCCCCGAGAACTGTTTGCCAGCGGGTAGGTTGAGGTGTGCTGAGAAAACCGTGATTTTTAAAAAATTGGACGAAGGTTTCGACTGGAAAATCGGTCATTTTATGGGTGGGCGTTGACCAGATTGCAGCACCGATAGGTAAGGCATAGTGCTCAATGAAATCGGTAGAATAGCTCTGGTTTTCTACGTATTCCCCTAAAGTCTGTTGCTTAAGCCGTCCTGTTTCCAAATCTATAATAGACTGCTTGTTAAAGCGTTGGTAGTCCTGAATGAATCTCCAGAATCGAGGCTTAAACAAATTGCGACGTTGGGCAAAGACACTGTTTAGAGATGATAATCCCATCGAATTAGTACCGGCATACTGCAGGCCGCTACGCTGGCATTGGAAGCTAAAGGACATATCCGAAAATCGGACGGAGACACCTAACTGCTCCAGAAACCGATTCAGCGTTGGATAGGTTTGATCGTTAAGAACGATAAAACCAGTGTCGATTGGTGTCCCGGCGTCCGGGCCATCTGGTACAACCACAGTCCGAGTATGGCCTCCAATGTAGTCGTTTTTTTCAAACAGAGTAACGTCATGTTTCCGTTGCAAAATATAAGCAGCGGTAATGCCAGCCACCCCGGCACCGATAATACCGATTCTGAACTTCATCTAGAAATCTAAAATATGCCTTTTAACCAATTCCTAATGATTATATTCTTTGTTCTATGTTGGCAGATTAACCAATGAAATATTGACCCCTTCAGTCCTGCTATTGTAACTGTGGCACATATAATATTCAAGCGAGGATTCAACACTTTAAGGTATAACCAAAAACAACCCCCAATAGACTCATTTAACGATAATTTACATTTGGTTGTAATCATTAGCGACTTGGATCACTATTAGGAATGCTTACTTGGACTCAACTTCGCCATCCTTCTTCTGGTCTTAGCCGTTCATTAACTGCTTTAAATAGAGGCCAGACAGAAAAACTTCGGCCAACTTTCAAACCAGCACTGAAAACTCATCAATCTTCATCAGTTGCGATTGTACCAGACAAACGTCAACCAAAAACAGGTGCCGGTAAGATTCTAAGACTCGATTCAGAAGATTTATTGATCCTGATTCTAGTCTACTTTGGTGTCTACCCTACTCTGCACCTTCCGTGACTGTTTTTGGCAGTACCGCAAAGTTGGCTTTGTAAATGGCGGCCTCGCTTAACACCTGTACTTGAGATCACTTTGGCGGAGGAAAAACAACTCCCGATCCGGGCTGGTACAGGAGAGAAACCGATTGCTTCCATCAATCAACTGTTGAAAATATGCTCGCAATTGTCCTTCATCATTGATGGGGTTGAAAGAAATGTCAGACGAAAGACTCGGCCAAGCCAAAAAAGGCTACAGTGGCCAAAAGAAGTGCCGTACGGTTAAAAATACTGTGATCAGCAATCAAAGTGGAGGTAATGTTTTATTTGTCGGAAAAAGTCATCCGGGCTGGACTCACCATAAGAAGATGGCAAATGAAGATATTCTAGTCTTTCCTGACGACAGTCTGCTTTGGCCAGACACGGGTTACCAAGGCTATCTTCCAGCCGCTGTTATTATGATTTATCAACCTGAAAAGAGGTTAAAAAACAGAGAAGGCAGAGTAGAAGATAAGTTTTTAATCGACAAGTTTCTGACATCCAGGTTGCAGGTAGAACATGCTATGGAGGTTTCAAACCTAGCAACATAATCAGTGATATTTGCCGCTATCGCAGGGCAGATTTCAAAGATAAGGTACTGCCGATAGCGACTGGTTGACATAACCTTAGAATGAGTATGCGAGCCGCAGGAAAGTAAATGAAAAGAAAAGAGGACAGTTGTGTACAATTTCTTAAATGAGATTAAGTCTAATGATGTTACCACTTACTTTCAGGGGGGATATAAATAGTATAGCTACTCCATGATAAAATGATCATATATGGGCATAGCGTTTGAATAGAGGGTAGACGCCAATGTTTTCTTTGTTCCGTTTTGATTTGAGATCAGCCCACTGATTCTCAACTTTATTTAAATCTGGACATAGGTTAAAAAAATAAGATCTACCCGGCTGAAATTATGGCCTCCTTCATATCTTTTCTCTGATCAAAACTAGCATGATCTAAAATAAATACCGAATTATCAGGAGCTTTTGGTAATAATCGAGAGGTCATCCAATCCATAAATATATCGGCATTGATCGCTTTTTGATCTAATTTGCAAACAAGCAATTTACGATTGAGTAAGGCCTCAATTGAATAATGCCTGCCAATCATGCTTTCCATCGCAAGGTCTACCTTTTTGGTTCTAGCCGTATGTTCGATGGCTATCCACAGAAAAATCACTTTCATCAATCTAGACCAGGGACCGTTTTATTTTTTAGTAGTGACCAATAATTGATTTAAAGATTGACCGTTTTCATCCTCACCTTTAGGACGCTGTAGCGTTTTTATAGGTATAAGACTGACGCAGTTGAGCAAAAAATGAGGTGAAATAAGGTTCAAGTGTGATCCAAGCCATGAATCTACCCAAATT
>JASMLX010000370.1 GCA_030748495.1 Candidatus Poribacteria bacterium
TGATGATGACGACTATCCATACACAGAACGTGTATCTGATGGTGAGGGTTTGAAGGTAATCCCGTAATTGGGGAACTTGTAATTCAGACGTGGAAAAAATCGACATCAAGAAACACGAAAGGTGTATGTCTCAGAAAGTACACTTAACGACACACAGAGATTTCATGTCTCTAATAATGTCTCAAATACAATATTCTCAAAAGACTTAGACCTCACTTTACCCACTTATATCAGTACAAGTGTAATCCTCATATATCTGCCTATATAACAAACTAGTAATGTGCCGTAGGATTCCTACGCAATCTCAGCCAGATAAAACTACAATTTACTATCAGAGTCCGTTTGGTCTAGACCAACAATTTCTGGTTCTGGTTCATTGACATAATCCAGACCAGAAAGACTAAGAGAACATCAATTCTTGTAGTTTTTGTTTTAATTCTTCGGATCGAAACGGTTTACCTAAATATTCATTCATCCCTACTGATTGACATCTTTCCCACACTGTTCCTAATATACTTGCTGAGAATGCTAAAATTGGTACTGGGTTCTGACCTAATTCTTTTTCTCGTTGTCTTATTTGTTCTGTTGCTTCAAACCCGTCCAATTCTGGCATTTGTAAATCCATTATGATTAGATCGTATTTCTGTTCTTTAAACTTGGTAATACAGTCTTTTCCGTCAACTACCTGATCCACTTCAAAACCTAATTTTTCTAAATGTGACTTAGCAATTACTCGATTGACAATATCATCATCAACCACCAGAGCCTTCCGTCCTGAAAAATTGTTCAATTCAACTTTGTTCACTTCTGGATCTGGTTGTAATTCTGACCTTTCTAAAGGTAATTCAA
>JASMLX010000371.1 GCA_030748495.1 Candidatus Poribacteria bacterium
GAAGGGTAAAAACTTTCATTCCTTTAGACATACAGTGGTCAATAAGCTAACCAATGCGAAGGTATATGAACCTTTTATTAAGAAACTGATAGGACATTCTCATGGATCAATAACTTTGGATGTTTATGGAGGAAGAAAACCTTTGGATGTCTTACTAAATGAGTGCGCGCAGGTAATATAAGAGAAAGAAAATTACGCTTCTACGCCTGTTACATCCGCTTTTTAGAAATTGAGAAAAAATATTTTGCGACCAGGGAAGTAACTATTTTATTTTTTTATAATTCTAAAATATAGATGTAATAGACGTAATGACGTAATAAACCTTTAGAAACCTAGGTATAGTAAGGGTTTCAGGGATTACGCCTGCCGCCCTTCTTCTCTTTTTTGGGTGTAAGGAGCGTAAATCGATTATTTAAGAATCACCACCTTCCTAGTTTCTGTATAATCTCCTGCTTGAACCTGATAAAAGTAAGTTCCCGAAGATACAAACTCTCCATTCTCACTTCTTCCATTTCAAAAGGCTATTTGTTGTGGCTTGGTGTAGAATAGATTTACTAAGACCAAGAATGATGAAATCAAGCTTAATCTTTTCATTACAAATACGGTCTCTAATATCAGTCAATCGGATTTGGATGATCGTTGTCTGTATCTTGATTGGTAGTGCCTGTGAAATGCCGAACTCCAAAGAGATTCAGCAACAAAGATTAGCGTTGAACTCAAAGGATGAAACTAAACGCCTACAAGCAATATACGAATTAGGTCAAATGAGAAAGAAGGCGAAAATTGCTACTCAGGATCTAATCAATATCATGAACGATGAAACAGAATTACTAACCATACGAAACTAC
>JASMLX010000372.1 GCA_030748495.1 Candidatus Poribacteria bacterium
CTCATCATTTATGACTTCTTAGGGCGAAATATTGGTCTATAATATTGGTTTTGAGAGTTGCAACCACATTTTCACTCCAGAGATTAAGTCTATCTTGTTGGCAACCAATGTTTTAAAAAGGGGTAAAAATAAAAAAGAGGTCAAAAATGACCTCTTGTCTATGATGGCTACCCTTGATCGACTTCAACCGTCAAGAGGTGGTGGCTGAGGGTGATTTGGCAGAGGTGGAAGTAATTGGCAGTAATGGTAAACGAATGGCCAATGGTCAGTTCAGAGTTAATCAACAGGAACTGGCTACAGCCTACCGATTAGTGGAAATCGAATACAATCCAGTACCCGATCTAACCCGACTGTTACAGAACTACCCTAACCCCTTCAATCCAGAAACATGGATCCCATATGAACTGAGTCAAGATTCGGAAGTCAAGATCTGGATTTATGATGTAGGAGGACAGCTGGTTAGGTGGATGGAAGTAGGGTTTCAAGAAGCAGGCATCTATAGCAGTCGAGAGAAAGCCATTTACTGGGATGGAAAAAGCCAAGATGGGGAGCCGGTCTCGAGTGGAGTTTACTTCTACAGTCTGGAGTTGGGTGGAGAGAGTCAAACCAGACGGATGGTGATTTTAAGTAGATTTGGTCGATAACGTCCGATAATTTCCCTTATCAGACATTAAGTAAGCGTCTGAAATCGTGTGTATGAAGGAGTGGAAGAATTTTAAGACGCCTTTTGCTGCTGCCAGTAGCTCTTCCAGTGGTGGTTGAGAATCAGTTGTCGGAAAGTGACTATGTTTTCCGCTCCTTGACGACTCCAATTTTGGCCCCTCAATTTCAGCCGGCGGCAGATC
>JASMLX010000373.1 GCA_030748495.1 Candidatus Poribacteria bacterium
TTCTAATTTCTGATCATCAAAGCAATTTTTCTAATGCTGAGAATGTCTTTATGACACAGATTCTATATTTTTCAAATTTTTTATTATTGGTTATCAGTTTTGGTACAGAACCAAGATATTCTAATTCCCTTATGTAATTTCCTATCTTCTCTTCTTTTGGTTGTAATCTATGCGCATACCTACTTCTAATGCTGTTAATTAATTTGATATTTTTTTTAATTTTTCCTTTTTCTTTTTCAATTCCCCCAAACCCCGCCTCGAATCTGACCCTTTTAGGGCAGATTCGAGCGACAGTATAAAGGTATCTGCAGCTATAAACATTTGCAAGCCAATTTCTAAATCAGAAAACTGAAGGCCAGCAAATGAACAAATTCTCACAACAATCGATGGTATTCTGGTGCTAGCAGCCTATCGATTCGGCTTCTCCAAACGATGTTTTCAACTGATTCAGGCACGATTATCAATACTCTTAAGTCATGAGTAACACCAAAGCGGATGGCAGGTTTCTACATATTTCCTGTCATCCGCTTTTTCATGTCTTCAAAATCTCTCCATCACTGAGACAGGACATTTTGGTCCACTCTGATTTTACGTGCCATGCTATGGCTTTTTAACTTCGTTTTGCGTTTTGCGAAGTTAGATTGGTTTTAGCTTCGGGGAACCAGTAAAAACAACTAGGGTGAATCTTTTTTATCCACGCCGAGATGCTCCGAAATAACCTTTAAAGATTCAGATATTGACACGACTTCCCCGTTCCTTGGCCTTGGCCATCCCATCCATCTGCCGTTCGGAACGCAGTTCGGTCTCGAATTGGGAGATGGCCGACAACATATGGAACAGCAA
>JASMLX010000374.1 GCA_030748495.1 Candidatus Poribacteria bacterium
GGTCCAATATAGCGGTGGTGTTTGGGTTCTGAATCGGCCGCTGTCCGATGGCTGCTACATCCGGTCTGAATTCCTCGTCCGACCGCCCATTAAATCGGGCTGCCTCAGACGAAGATTAAAAGTTCTGTTTTTGGTCAACGCGGCCCGACAATTGAGTCCAGGTTAACCAACTAATTGCTGTTTCAAAATAGCGGTGGTATTTTGAGTCTGAATCGGCCGCTGTCCGATGGCTGCTACATCCGGTCTGAATTCCTCGTCCGACCGCCCATTAAATCAGGCTATTCCTGACGAAGGTTAAAGGTTAAGTCTCCGCTTGAGAGATCTGGTTCTGTCGTTTCATCCCTGCTGTGTGGTCACTGTTACTGGTGGGGCCTGAAAAAATAGCCTCTGCCGCTGCGCCCCAGCAACCCAGTAGCAGATTCGAGTTAGTTCCAATTCATCCGTTATCGAATCAGGCTCAGCACATTCTGCGACAGACCGTTGGCCTGGGCCAGCATAGCGGTGCCGGATTGGGTTAGAATCTGATTGCGGGCCAGATCGGCCGCCTCCACCGCAAAGTCGGCATCGCGGATAGTCGACATACTGGCACTGTTGTTCTGGATGCTGTTCATCAGGTTGGAGGAGGTGAACTCAAACCGATTCTGCATGGCCCCAATATTGCCTCGTGAATCGTTGACCTTGGCGATGGCCGTATCCAGTTCATTGATGGCCGACTGAGCATCACCCAGGGCGGTTAGGTTGGTCGAAGACAGATTCAAGCCGGTGCTCTCATCCGCCCGATGATCACCAATAGAAAACCGCAGCCGATCTTCCAACGCTACATTGTTAGC
>JASMLX010000375.1 GCA_030748495.1 Candidatus Poribacteria bacterium
GTGTTTGTTTTATCAAAACAGTCTTTTGCTACGGTTTTGGCCTGATATTGGCGGTTTGTTTCAGAGAACTAAATGTGTTAGAAAAAGGGTCCTTTTTTCAAAACAGCGGTGACTTATCTCTGTGGGGACCAGGATTTTTGGTCTTGGTCTTGAGGAAGGTAATCGTCAAGGGGAGAAACCAGAGTGGACACCGGTGTCCTGTCTCAGTAATAGCAAGGGTTTCCACTATTACCGTGGGGGGCATGTCCAGATAGATAAGCCGAAAAGGTTTAGGAGTTCCAGAATACCCCCTTACTGGCTAACCTAGCTTCTGCTTAATTACAGTTTTGCACTCATCGTCATCCAGAACCGGCGTAACCTTGAGATCGAGAACACCATTCCAATTTCAGGCTCAGGCTTGAACAGCTTTTTTAGATATCTAGTAGTTTTCGCTCGGCAAACGCCGTCATCATACGTGTACCACAAGACCATGAAACTATACAGGCCGCAGTTGAGTGTAATGGAGCCGAGCACAGGCGCAATTTTTCTTAACTCTCGCATTTTTTGAGATATTGCGCTACTTCTTTTAAGGGCGCGACCCAGATCTCATCCTGCTTCTCAGCCAAATATTCTACCAATCGCTGGTGCTCGTTTTCATCGATAAAGAGTCCATGCGTACCCTCACCGACGCCGTGGATCATATAGATAATCCAATCGCCTTTGGCTACGGCGCACTCGATTTCCTCGCCGAGTTCAGCGGCGCTGCGGGCATCACCGCTGCAATGGCCGAGGGCGTTGTAATTTATATCGCTTAGATCGACCGCTTCCTTGCAATAGGATCCGCGCCCGG
>JASMLX010000376.1 GCA_030748495.1 Candidatus Poribacteria bacterium
TGACCACAATCAGCCAAAAACTAAACCCAATTTCAAATACGATAGCAACGGCTATCTAGATAGCAGATTCAGCACTCATGACCGAGGATAAGCTGAAATCGATGGCATCCATGTTATTTATTTATTTCACGACTTCCAGCCACTGATGCCGTTGATAAAGAAGCGATTCCAAGAGCAGTTGAAGATGGAGACGAGGAAGATGTTGGTGTGCTGGCTGACAGACCTTCAACCAAGAACTGTGTACCTGCAACCTACCGCATCTGTGAACTCTATCGTGGACTTGTAGTGTCACTCTTCAGCACATGATAAGCGAAGACAAAAAAAGCTGGCACCAGAGCTTCAGGAATCTCTAAATCAAACCCGTCAAGAGATCAAAGCTGCCATTGAACGGGCTCAAAGATTGTTCGGCTGTTTTGTCATCATGAGTAATATAGCGGAAGAGGGAGAGAGCGCTGGTACTGGGACGGAATTATTGAGAGCAGACCAAGAACAGCATGGGGGCGAAAAAACTTGGTTTTCCTGAAGGATCCGCTCATTGTTAACCGACTCAGGATTAATATGCCTGAGCCTCTGGAGGCACTTGGTGCAATATTGAGACACCATGTCACCCCAACTCAAGAGGAACTAGAGGGACTCAATCAACAGAAGACAACTCGGCCACCAGCAGATCTGATCACTAGACATTTCAACCGACTCATGGTGGCGAAAATAGGGCACGAGCGAGTTTGATTACCACCTCTGACTTTAACTCAGAATAGGACTTACGCAGTTGGATCACCAAGAATATAGCGAGGCTGTTGAAGATAAGCCCCAACGGCAGGTCGAATG
>JASMLX010000377.1 GCA_030748495.1 Candidatus Poribacteria bacterium
GCCGGACTGGCCTATATTTACAAAACAAATTCAATCGAAATTAATGATATATATGAAATTTACACAACTGCACCGTATTGGAGTCCATTCCCGAGGTCACCTATGGTTATGGATATGACCTATCTGGGTGAAAACATACTAATTATTAAGGGTCATGACTAGAATGCATAATATAAAAGGCTGTAAGTTCTTATATGACAATGAGAAACAAGTATGTTAGGCGTTCCCATATTTCTGAGAAGAAATTTAGACAGTTGGTTAAACTGTTTTCTATGGATCTTGACGCCATTCAAATCAGTGAACTTTCCCATCTTAATCGTAATACTGTTAACCGCTACCTTAAGATTATTCGCACTAGAATTGCAGAACTTTGCGAGATTGAATCTCCCCTTGGTGGCGAGGTAGAAATAGATGAAAGTTACTTTGGAGCAAAAAGAGTTAAAGGTAAACGTGGCCGCGGTGCCAGTGGAAAAACAATTGTGTTTGGAATATTGAAACGGAAAGGTAAAGTTTATACTGAAATTGTACCAGATGCTAGTCGGAAGACACTTCAGGATATCATTCGAGGGCGTGTAGATATGGAAACGATTATCCATTCAGATGGCTGGAGAGGTTATAACGGACTGGTGGATTTGGGATACAAAAAGCATTTTAGGGTTCATCATGGTATGAACGAATTTGCAAGAGGACGAGCACATATTAATGGGATTGAGAGCTTTTGGGGTTATGCCAAAACTAGGCTTTCTAAATATCGTGGAATTAATAAAAATGCGTTCTATTTTCATTTGAAAGAAAGTGAGTTTAGGTTCAATTACAGGCATAAAA
>JASMLX010000378.1 GCA_030748495.1 Candidatus Poribacteria bacterium
AAATCGAGTCTAGTCAGGTTAGTCAATTGGTACAGTTCAGAGGGGATAATCTGGATCTGATTGTATGCCAAAACGAGGTCAGTCAGACTAGTCAGTTGCCCAATCTCAGGTGGAATAACCGAAATTTGGTTTGCTGCCAAATAGAGTTGAGTCAGACTAGTCAGTTGCCCAATCTCAGTCGGAATAACCGAAATCTGGTTTTCTCCTAAATCGAGTCTAGTCAGGTTAGTCAATTGGTACAGTTCAGAGGGGATAATCTGGATCTGATTGTATGCCAAAACGAGTTCAGTCAGACTAGTCAGTTGCCCTATTTCAGTCGGAATAACCGAAATCTGGTTTCTACCCAAATAGAGTTCAGTCAGACTGGTCAGTTGACACAGTTCAGTCGGAATAACCTCAATCTGGTTGTTTCTCAAACGGAGTTGAGTCAGATTGGTCAGTTGACCAACTTCAGCTGGAATAACCTCAATCTGGTTTTCTGCCAAACCGAGTGTCGTTAGATTGGTCAGTTGTCCAATCTCAGGCGGAATAGTCTCAATCTGGTTGTTTCTCAAACGGAGTTGAGTCAGACTAATCAGTTGACCAACTTCAGCTGGAATAACCTCGATCCGGTTATTCCCCAAACGGAGTTGAGTCAGATTGGTCAGTTGACACAGTTCAGAGGGAATTACCGAGATCCGGTTTCCTGCTAAACCGAGTATAGCTAGATTGGTCAGTTGACACAGTTCAGAGGGAATTACCGAGATCCGGTTATTCCCCAAACGGAGTTGAGTCAGATTGGTCAGTTGACACAGTTCAGAGGGAATTACCGAGATCCGGT
>JASMLX010000379.1 GCA_030748495.1 Candidatus Poribacteria bacterium
ATCATCTGAGTTGAAAGAAGTAGCGCTGATAGTTGTTAGTTGAGTCGATAAATCAGCAGCCTCAAGGTAGGAGATCAAGGCCCGATTGAATTTAATTGAAAGGACTTCAACGACATCATCACTGGTGTTGGTCGCTGAGCCGTTATCATCTTGGCCGACTACCAGCAGTTGATAGTCGTTGCCTTCCGTTAAATTCAAGCCACTACTACCCAATTGGTCTGACAAATTACTAATGGTAGTGATGTTGCTGAAGTCCCAACTGCTAGCATCAATGGCACCCAACGGCTGCACAAACAGACGCACGGTCAGAGTGGCACTGCTGGTGTCAACCGTAGACCAAGTGTAGTCGGTTGCATCTAGACTAAGGTTTGCGAACCAGTCGCTGCCGGCTTGCCCTTCGGTCGGCAGTAAAGTGGTAAAGGAACCAGTGGTAAAATTCAATCCTGACACACATCGAAACCCGACGCCGTTGCCCCTAGCAGTCGGATAGACGTTGCCGCGGATAGCTACCCGCAGGTCGTAAGTATATTCGTTCCAATGACCACCCCGCAACATCCGGTATGAGCCAGTGCCCGGCCCTGACGGGTTGGTAGTAGGTGAGCTACTGTAGGAACTATACCAATCCTGACACCACTCGGAGACATTACCTGCCACGTCATATAGACCATATCCGTTGGGTTCTAAACTACCTACAGGTGCTATAGAATCCCATGTATCCGTGCCACCCGTGCCACCGTAGTTGGCACTATCGCGTGCTGCGTTTTCATCATCTCCCCAAGGATAACGCTTGCCTTCTAAACCACCTCGGGCAGCGTAT
>JASMLX010000037.1 GCA_030748495.1 Candidatus Poribacteria bacterium
CCCTGGTATCTAGTTTCCGACCAGCCAGGCCAAGCCGATCTACTGAAAATCTATGGTCGGCGCATGTGGGTGGAAGAAATGTAGGGCGATCTGAAAGGGCACGGGTTTGACCTGGAAGCTACCCAATTGAAGCCCGCCGACCGTATTGGGCGTTTGTTCTTGGGTTTCGGTATTGTTTTTGTCTGGTTAATCACTCGGGGAAACTGGGTGGTTAAGCGCGGCTATCGCCATCTGGTGGACCATAAAAGCCGACGTGATAAAAGTTATTTTCGCCTAGGATGGGACTGGGGCGAGCGTTGTTGCGCTCTCAATCGGCCCAGTCCGCTCCCTTTCAAACCTTATTTTCCAACTGATGTGTGAATAGTAGAATAAATACTATAAAATAGAGTCTCAATCGCCGAACCACAGGAGCTATCGAATCACTCGTAGTATAGACTCGAGCTTGCAATATTTTTTAAAAGACGTATGACTATTATATTAATACCTGATCGCATGTTGTTTCAATCGATGAATCGTGAGCCTAATTGGATCACCCGTAGTTCTTACTCTAGCTTTTGTAGGAGAAAACTAGCTGAATCCGACCCAACCTAAATGAAATGGGATTAAGATGAGAAAGTTTACTTGCTTACTGATATCGCTGGTTATGCTGGGATGCAGCCAGGATGTAATCAGAGAAGAGGCGAGTGAGAAATCCGAGGTCGAAGTTGATAGTATTAGTTCTGTCCAAACGATCACCTGGAAAAAAGACGGAGTTCAGATGGCATTGATTCCGGCTGGTAATTTTGAGATGGGAGACCACTTCGATGAAGGATACACTAACGAACTTCCGGTGCATAAAGTAGGACTAGATGCTTTCTACATAGATATTCATGAAGTAACGGTTGGGCAGTACAAAAAGTTTGTGGCAGAGACGGATCGTCAGGCTTTATCCAGTTGGGTTAGTACCTACGCTCCTACCGATAGACATCCGGTGATAGGGGTGAGTTGGAATGATGCTACGGCGTATGCCAAGTGGGCAGGCAAGCGTTTACCCACGGAGGCCGAATGGGAGTATGCCGCACGGGGTGGATTGGCAGGTAAACGGTGTTCATGGGGAGATAAGATCGCACCTGATAATATCAACTGGGGGAACAACTATTGTCAACCGGTGGGCAGATTTGAGTCTAACGGTTACGGTTTGTACGACATGGTAAGTAATGTCTTCGAATGGTGCTTAGATTGGTATGACGAGGACTACTACAAGCATTCACCAACCAGAAATCCGATAGGACCCAAAAGTGGCAAATACAGAGTATTGCGTGGCGGTTCTTGCTATGTGACACATGATCCTCGTGTAGCCCTTCGTTCTATCTCCTTTCCGAATATTCGGAACAATCACTACGGCTTTCGATGTGTAGCAGACATCGAATAACACTTGGGCTGTTAACCATGTTGCTCGTCAAGGTTAAGCTAGAAGATATACGATTGAGGAAGAAATGCACTTTCTCTCCTACTCTAAACTTTAACTCTATCACCTTGTTCGGATGACTTTGATTCCAATAAGTTGTTACCGCTCTTGAAAGAAGCCGGATAGGAATGATAAAAATGACTAATGAAAGTCTCAACCTGAGAATCAGTAGAAGCCAACTTTCAGTTGATTGGTAATCGATCTAAGTCAACCGTCCTTTTAATAAAATTTGCTTCCGACCAGTTTTTCACCCCGGTCGAAAAGAAATAGTGTAATATGGAACAATTTCAAAATACTATTATTGTCAAGATTGATGCCGGTATAGTTGACCGGCATAATGATTTGGTTCGTTTTTCCTTTAATCCTGTTAAGTACTTTTCAGATTGGCAAGAAGGTGTATCTAAACTTGCTGTCTCACAGGTAACCTCAAGTGGTCAGCCATTATTGAACGAGATTCCATCCCAGTTTGAGCCTAATACTCGAGAGCTAAGCTGGCAGATGGCCGACCTATCCGCTGGCCAATCATCTTGGTATCGAATCCAGGCCAAACCGCAACCACCGGTTGATCCATTGCCTATACCTCGCTTTGCTATTCATGACCGGACGTCACACCTATTAATTACTGCTGATGACCAGGTGTTCACGCGCTATAATTTTTTAGGCGTTTGGAAACCATACTTCTGGCCACTGAATGGCAACCACGGATCAGTCGTTCGTGGTGCAGGTGGTGAAGATCACCCACATCACACCGGCTTGTATTTAGCTTACGGTGGCCATGGTGAAGGTGGTTCGGCTAACATCTGGTCCGATTGGGATGAACCGCCATATGGACCGTGTGGGAAGACTCTTCACCGGCAGTTTACCCGTTTAACACAAGGTCCGGTCTATGCGGAATTTGTCGAAGATCTGATTCATATCAAAGGTAACGGGGACTTGATTATGAACGAAACACGAATAGTACGAGCTTGGTATACAGATCTGGAAAAGAGATTCCTAGAAATCATCCACCAAACTAGCTATCCAGTCGATATCGGTGATCGACAATTTCTTTTGGTGGCTCGGATGAGTCCTTCGATGAAACTTGCAGATCAAGGGCATGTTGAGAATTCGGAAGGCCATATCGGTAGAACCAAGGTTCATCATCAACGAGCGCGCTGGTGTGACCTGGCTGGAGAAGTCGGTGATGGGATCAACGGCTTAGCACTTTTTGACCACCCATCTAACCCAGAACATCCGGGCTTCTGGGGTGAGATCGCTGTCCCTCAGCAGATGAGTATCCTTCACCATCCACCATATGAGTTAGAGAATGAGACCTTCCAGTTAAGATTTGGTGCTTATGTCCATCAAGGAACTACTCAGGAAGCAGACGTGAAAGACTATTATCAACGCTATATCAATCCAGTAGAAGTTGAAATTGTTGATTGCTAACAACCGTGCTTGCTAATTGGCTGAAGCTATCCAATGCCAAAACCTTTGGCTAGACGGATGGCCAAACTGCATTTAGTTGACATCGCTGATGGTGAATCGCTGCAATGACAAAGTGATGATTTGAAGCGAATCGAGATTGCATTAACAGCTTAGGAGGTGACTGATAGTGAGATTACCTTATACCTTGAAGGAACTGTGCGGAATGAAGCTAGACCGACTCTGTACATCAGCCTATTTAGCCATCAAAAGATGGATGCGTCAAAGGGCCTGGAACTTCAACTCATAGGCTATTTAACCAACAGTTGGCAGACGGAAAAATTTGAGAGTGTGGTGCGATTATCAGCGGCTTACCTTTGGGGAACAATAACCTACAATGCCTGTTTCGATGACTTAGTACCGGCGCCAACCGATGTTGCCTTCGAGTTAGTCACTGATATAGCGGTGGTTCGAACTCCGCTGCAAGCGATTCTGTCTGCTTGTTTCGAGACCGTATGGAAATTAATGGTGATGACAATCGAGTTATGCAAGCCGGTATCGATTAGCTTGTCCACTCTAAAGTAAGCGTCAAGAATAGCGGACTTGGATGGAAATCAAGCATCGGGTAGCTCTAGGCTGTTGTCGGTAATCGTTCCATTGGTCGTTGAGAATCGGTTGTAGATAGCAGAGAAGCCGATCAGATCGACCACCTTTTCTACCACCGCCGAATCAATGTAATATCCAGCCTGCTAGAAGCGGTGGTATTCAATAATAGTAGCCCACAATTGTTACTGACGTAGTCACTCACGGGTAGGGGGGAGGTCAAGCACGGTGGTAGGTTATCAATAGAGAACCGCTGATGGCGTTGGCCTAGCGTTTGGCTTCTTCTCCCTGTAGAGCGGAACAGCCGCTTACCTGATCCACCAATCTTAACCTTTCGATGCCACAAGTAGATATTTACTCCTATTCTGCTCACCTGCCTACGTATCACTTGTCTGAGCCTTACACAAAGAAAACGGGAAAATAGTGAAAGTTTTCTCGACTACTATACACCTCTCCGAATTGTCACGTGGCTACAGACGGTCGGTGTTGCCAATAACCTGTGGCTTGCTCAAAAGCATAGGCCAGTTGGAGTACCCCCAACTCGTCCTGGTGCCGGCCCACAATTTGGACACCTACAGGCAGGCCTTCAGACGTAAAACCGCAGGGCACTGAGATGGCAGGAAGACCAGTGACGGTGACATAGTAGCACGTTTTCATCCAGTCAATATAGGTGTCCATTTTCACCCCATTGATTTCGGTAATATAGCGCTGCTTCACGTCGAAGGGTGGTACCTGATTGACCGGAAGGATTAGGAACTCGTAGGTCTCCATGAATTCGCGTACCCGCTGGTAAAGCTGTGACCGCTTGAACTCTGCCTGCCCGACCTCTGAGCCACTCAGCTTCACGCCCGCCTCGATGTTCCATATCACCGTATCCTTCATCTGCTCTCGATGGCTCTCTAGCAAGGCGCCATAGGCAACTTCAAAACGCCAGGCTCGCCATACCTTAAAGATCTCATCTGCATCCGTGAAATCAGGCTCACCGTCCTCAACTAAGCAGCCTAAGGACTTGAACACATGCCGCTGTCTGTCAATGACCGTCGTCACACGCGAGTCTACCGGTAGTCCACCTAAATCGCGGCTCCAGGCGATACGTGTTCCCTTGAAATCACGCTCTAGCGATTGAGAAAAGAGATACCCCGGTTCGCTGACAGCAATGGGAGAACGCGGATCCGGGCCGGCAATTGCACTCAACATCAGTGCGGTATCCTGCACGGTGCGGGCCATTGGCCCTTGCACCGAGATTGGAAACCAACCCAACAGCGCAGGCCACACCGGTACGCGACCAGGAGAGGTGCGGAAGCCCACCACATTGCAGAAGTTAGCTGGATTACGCAGAGAGCCCCCCATGTCACTGCCATCTGCAATTGACACCATTCCACATGCTAGGGCCGCTGCCGCCCCACCGCTGCTGCCACCACAGGTCTTAGTGGTGTCGTAAGGGTTGAGGGTTTCTCCGAACACTTCGTTATAGGTCTGAGAGCCGGCTCCGAATTCGGGGGTGTTCGTCTTACCAATAGTGATAGCACCCGCTTGTTTCAAACGCTCTACGATGAGAGCATCCTGATCCGGTACGAAGTTCTGGAAAATGGGCGAGCCAAAGGTCGTACGTATTCCCTTGGTGTTGACAAGATCTTTGTGGGCTACAGGGAGTCCATGCAACGGTCCCACCTCATCGCCACGGCTGAGGGCGTTGTCGGCCGCGCGAGCTTGATTTATAGCCTGTTCAGGTAACAGCGTGACGATGGCATTCACCTTCGGGTTGACCCGATTGATCTGAGCCAGATGTGCCTCTACTACCTCCTTAGCCGAGATGTCCTTTGCACGAATGCGTTGGGTTAACTCCGTAGCCGTTAGAAAGCAGATTTCTGGGCTGGACATAGCCTCCTCCTTCGGTTTAGAAATATAGTAATACTAACTTGATTCTGGCAAATTAGGACGTGGCCACTAAATTATTTTGACATTTTGGTGGCGAATCGTCCGTGAACTCACCTAACAATGATGGCCTTTTTTCATCAGATAAGGATAAATTTTTGGACGATTCGTACCCAGCGTTCGAGCCACAGTAATAATATCGTTCTCACACTACTCGAGGGCATTGTTCAATTAGCATGAATTCGGCATTTTCAAGATTCAAGAGAACTTCAAGCGTGACGCTTTCCGCATTCGGCACGCATGTTGTTAGGCGAAAGACTGCTGGCGAGAATACGAGAATAGAGGACAGGTACTCAGGTCCTATTGTTCGACCGCTATTCTGAATCAGGTGATGCTCAATGAAATTCTCGCTTGTTCTAAAACAGTATTTTATAGCGAATTGGGGACCAAAAACTAGGTAAATAAGGGGAGCGGAGATGTTCCAAAAAAGGGGTTTTTATCGAAACTGCCGGTTACTTGTCTCTAGGTGATAAGAATCTCTGCCATGTCGGCGGGCAACTAGGTTTTTTGCGATAGGAAGACGACTGTAAGGCTAACTTTGAACCTGATCATGCTGTCTTCAGGAGTCGAAAATCGTATGGCGTATCAGAATACGAGACATAATAGTTTAGCGATAATTCCAAGTTTGTCTGGGATCATAATTCCAGGTTTACTTGAGCCGGAGATATTTTCCTGACTGAGTTGATTAACCAAACATGTCGAACGGTTGGCAGTTCTGTGGAGTGAATAACCTTTTCCCGAATTTTGCCCTGTTTAAGCAAGCGGGCCCGGAAGGTACCTGCCAGCAAACCGCAATGGATGGGCGGAGTTAACAGATCTCCATCTTTTTCAACTACGATGTTGGCTCGACAACTTTCAGTCAATTCCCCTCGCTGATTCCACAGTAGAACATCTCGGCATTCAGAATCTATAGCTTGTACCGCTAACAAAGCCTGATCATAGACCTGGCGTTGTGTGGTTTTGTGATAGAGAAAACGGTTGGTGGAATCAATAGGGGTTAATGCCAATCGGCAAATGACAGGTAATGTAGTTGGTTGGATCGTCATCGATTCGCAGGTCACTCGACCTGCCTGGTCAATCAGTAATCGAACTTTATGCGGCTTTGGCTGTAGTGTTGAACAGTGGTCGCGCAGCCTTAATTCAATCAGCGGTCGATCAACTTCGAAAGCGAAAAAATTGGCGGACTGCTGTAGTCGATCTAAATGCTCATCCAGTAAAAATAGCGACTCACCGTCCCAAAGCAAACTTTCCAGTAGAGAAAACTCGCCGCCGTCTGGGAGATCACAGTTGAATTGCTTTGCTAACACGTTAAGACGCCCGCTTTTGTCTGGCATTCCAGATACTCGTCCTGACTCTCGGAATCCCAGACAATCCCACTGCCGATACCGTATTCGGCTCGACCCCGTTTTACAACCGCTGTTCGAATAGCTACATTAAATTCGGCTTTCAAAATCCGGGGATAAATTATACCGATGGCACCCGTATAAACACCTCGCGGAGACTGTTCGAGTTCGCTGATAATCTTCATCGTTCGAGGCTTAGGGGCACCCGTCACCGAAGCGCAAGGGAAAAGAGCAGTCATCATCTCGGTTATTGATAACGACGTTTTAGCCGTCACGGTTGAGGTCATCTGCCAAACTGTCGGATATCTTTCGATATCGAAAAGGCTTTCCGTTTTAACAGAGCCAAACTCAGCGATTCGCCCCAAATCGTTGCGAATCATATCCACGATCATCACATTTTCAGCTTGGTCTTTGGCTGAGTGGCGCAGGGCATTTGCTAACTGAAGATCGGTGGCTGCATCAGATCCGCGATGACGGGTGCCTTTCATCGGACGTGTAGTAATTAACCCATTTCGGTAGGAAAAAAACAGTTCAGGCGAAGCCGAACAGATGGAAAATTGGTCGGCGTGAATAAAAACCGCCCTCTCAACGGGTTGTACCCGTAGAAGTTGATGAAACAGTGACAGTGGGTTTCCGGTGAAGGTGGATTGCAAAAGATAGGTATAGTTGACCTGATAGGTTTCACCATCAGCGATGAGATCCTTAATTTTTTGAATTACCCGGTCGTAAGTTGGAAAATCAACCGTGGAATCCCAAGTCAGGTCACTGAGATCCTTGGAAAGAGAGTCCGGTTGGGGGAGATCTCGCAGTTGTTGGACAGGTGACTTGAAGAGGCCAAAGGTGAGAAGTGGAGGTGGATCTTGGTCAAGTGGGCACGGGTAGGAAGCATGTGTAACTAATGCGGGATCAAAAGCGGATGCGGCTTCGTAACGGATAAAGCCGACGGCATAAAGGTCTTGACCTAAAACCGACTGTTCGACTTGGCTTAGTTTAGGTACGACTTGATTCAGATCGGATGTCTGAACGACGTTGACCGGATCTTGGAAATCAAGCCAACCGTCCCCAGAGCGAAGAATGGCTCGGTGCATCTTTATTTCCTCAATAGAAGCGAAAAATTCTTCGCCCCTTGTCAGCCTTGTCCTTCATTAACAATTAAGAATCTGGAATCAAAGTCGTCCTCGACCCAACTGTTAGTTGGTCTGATTCAAGGGAATTTCAGATTCAATAACTCGATCGGATGGAGGCGACCTTGTTAGCAAAGGTCGGATGTACACATTCGCACCTAGTTAGGCCAGCAAAAACAACTCAATCTCTTTCCATGACTGTACGCAAATCACTTGACCTCGGTGGAGTTCCGGATAATATCGATCCCCGAGTTGAATCTTAATCGACGGAATCTGAAAATGGTCTATAGCTTGATGCACCAGTTGATTATCACCGATTAGCAGACCGATATCCGCCGAGCAGATAGCCAGCAAATCTGTAACGGAGTCGCCAATATAAGCGATAGCTTCAGTAGTCGTGGTTAGACCTCTTTGGGACATAGTTTGCTTGAGCCGGGTCTGCTTGTGTCGAGCGGAAGTGATGTGAAATTGGATCTCCCCGGTGGTGATAGTTGGTGCATCTGGGTCGGTTCGATCGAAGACCAGGTTATTGGAGTAGACCTGGTCACACAAGTCACCAACAGCGCCAAGGATCAAATCGGTGGACCAATTAGCTGATAGGATTTCAATTCGAACTTGCGCTTTCTTCAAGCGAGAAAGAACCTGATTGGCAAATGGCTTTTTAGCCGTCTGCTGGCCTAGCTGTCGAAGTTGATACGGCTCTATACCAGCCAAGAATCGTTGCTGGACCACTTTTTGGAGAGAGATTTCCTCCACCGAACAGTGATAGTGGTCCAAAAACGACTCCAACGAAGGTGCATCAGAGGGGACCAGAGAGTTCGGCTGACGAAACTGAGATAGATACCATTTCGATAAATCCTCCCAAGCACTGAGCATAGATTCAGGGTTAGCAGACTGTTTGACCGCTAACTGTACCATTGGATTGATAGTATCCTGCTGGGTGATGGTCTCATCGAAATCGGTAACAAGCGTAGAGGCGACATATTTTCCCAAACTGAATTACGCTTCAACTAGAAATATTTGGTTGTGTCATCTGCCGTGGCACAATAGCTTGATCGAACTGGTCCGCGGCTAACAGGCCTCGTGCGGTCGTGACCGCCTTTAGTGTTTGACCTGTTTGATGCGCCTCTTTGGCTACCGCCGCTGCTTGGTCATAACCGATATGGGGGGCAAGTGCCGTCACTAGCATCAAGGAGTCGTTTAGGTATTGGTCAATCTGGGATAGGTTTGGTTCGATGCCAACTACACAGTGTTGGGAAAAGGAGTCACAAGCGTCGCCTAATAGACGAATTGACTGCAAGACATTAAAGGCCATCACCGGCATAAAAACATTCAGTTCGAAATTACCCGACGCCCCGGCTACAGTGATGGTGGTGTCGTTGCCAACGACTTGAGCACAAACCATGGTCATGGCTTCACACTGGGTGGGGTTGACCTTTCCTGGCATAATTGAAGAGCCCGGCTCGTTGGCAGGGAGCACAATCTCACCGATACCACACCGAGGACCTGAACCGAGCCAGCGAATATCGTTGGCAATTTTATTCAAGGCACAAGCCAATGTTTTCAGTGCACCGCTGACTTCAACCAGTGCATCTCTAGCACCGAGGGCTTCAAACTTGTTAGGTGAAGGGATGAAGTCCAATCCTGTTTTTTGGGCGATGGCCTTGGCCGCCCGGTCTGCATATTCAGGATGGGTATTCAATCCAGTGCCTACGGCCGTCCCACCGATCGGTAATTCGTACAGATGAGGAAGCCCATGATCCACGGCTCGCAGGGCGTTGGTCAGTTGCTGAGCATAGCCGGAAAACTCTTGGCCCAATGTTAGGGGAGTAGCATCTTGCAGATGTGTTCGGCCAATTTTAACGATTTCGGCAAAGGCTTCAGCTTTATCGAGCAATATATCTCTCAGGTCCGATACCATCGGCTTCAGATGGTGCGATAGCCGATCTACAACGGCTACGTGAATGGCAGTTGGGAATGAGTCGTTGGTCGATTGGGATTTATTGACATGGTCGTTGGGATGAATCGGTGTTTTGCTACCCAACTCGCCACCCAAGATCTCAATAGCACGATTAGCGATCACTTCGTTGACGTTCATGTTGGTCTGTGTTCCACTTCCAGTTTGCCAAACCACCAGTGGAAAATGATCGTCCAAGGTTCCGTTGATTACCTCTTGAGCCGCCTGCTGGATAACTTCAGCTTGATCGCAGGTTAAGAGTCCTAACTCATGATTGACCTCAGCTACAGCCTGTTTGACCACACCGAGAGCCCAAATCATCTCCCGTGGGAAACGTTCACCGCCAATTTTAAAATTTTGGACAGATCGCTGAGTTTGTGCCCCCCAGTAACGGGCTGCAGGCACCTCGATTTTCCCCATGCTGTCCTGTTCAATTCGGACTTGTTCAACTGCCGCTCTCATCAAATAAATACTCCTCAATCTCAGTAGTGAAGCAACCGTCACGTCGCTAGCAAATTTGCTTGGGAATTATAGCACTTGAGGAATAATGCTCACAAGGAAAGTCGCAGTGTCCAAAGATTTGTGATTGCTCCATCTATTCAAAAGCAGAAAATTGTTCTTGCGAAAAATATCAGCCTGATGTATCATGCCGTTTTATTAGGAATGCTTCTTGTGCAACTTTCAAACGCGGTCTAAAATCCCTCTCCACTTTCTAAATCCTTATTAAGGAGTTTACAAACATGAAAATGAAACTCTTCCTTTTAATTATCACCGGCCTAATGCTAGTGATTTGGCAAAGTACAGGAACATCTGCTTCGAAAGATTTGGTTGCGGCTTGGACGCTTGACGAAGGTTTCGGTGGTAAAGTCAAGGATGCTTCAGGCCATGGACACAATGGCGTTATTTCAGGCGCAAAATGGGTTAAAGGGAAATTCGGAGCTGCGCTGGAATTCAATGGAGATGGTGACCAGGTTCTCGTGGCGCACAATGATGCCTTGAACATTGAGGGTAAATTAACAGTTGAGGCGTGGGTGTTTCCCACAGGCTGGAATCCTGACTTGAATGCCATTGCCCAAAAATGGGAGGATGGCAGCAATCGCCGGCAGTACCAGTTGACGGTTTACAAGACCAAAAACTGGTGGTATGTCTCCAATGCTGGTAACAACTGGCCGCGTGCAGAAGGAAAGATCGCTGTGGAACTCAACAAATGGACACACCTCGCTGGAACCTACGATGGCAAAAAACTCCGTAATTACACTAACGGGAAATTAGATGTTGAATTAGACCAACCTAACGGTATCTTTGCCTCTAACATCCCTGTGGTAATCGGTGGATACGGCCCCAAAACGCCGAAATGTACTTATGGTAAAAATCGGCATTTCATGGGCGTTATTGACGAGGTAAGATTCTGGAGCAAAGCCTTGGGTGAAAAGGAAATTCAGGATGGGATGAATAGTTCGATAGCGTCTGTTCATTCACCTGGAAAAGCTACCATGACTTGGGCAAGCATCAAGAATATATTTTAGAAAAAGCGCAGTTTCTCTTGAGATCTAGCAGGTAGTCACGGTGGGATTTTGCCTCCGAATTCTCACCGTAATCGGTTTAAACTAACAGGGCCGTGCTTGTCCAGTTTCGATTTCAAAACAGTTCAGTAGCCCGATTAAAAGTTGGAATGATCACGCTAATAGATTCTCTTCAAAAGGTTCATCCATCGATTCGTCTGCTTCAAGGGCTGTTAGGATCTCAAGCTTTCGTTGTGCTAGTTTTCCCGCTTGAGAATCGGGGGATAGTTCGACTACTCTCTGGTAGTCATCAATAGCTGTCTCCTTTTGCCGGATCCGATGGTAGAGCATAGCTCTAAAATAATACGCATTGGTGTAGGCATCATCTAAGGTAATGGTTTTAGTAAAGTCCGCAATTGCCCCGTCGTAATTGTTGAGGTCAACATAAGCATTACCTCGCAAAACATAGGGTTGTGGTTGGTCAGGATCCAGTTCAATGGACTTAGTAGCATCGGCCACTGCTTCTTCTAACCTTCCCTCTATCTTATAGATATTGCCCCTTAACAGATAAGCGTTGGCATCACCAGGGTTTAATTGAATGGCGGTGCTAAAATCTCGCAAAGCAAGATCAGGTTGTCTCAGTTGCCGATAGGTACCGCCCCGTAAAATGTAGGCTTGTGGATCTTCTGGCTTCAGGTTGATGGCTTTGGTTAGATCAGCTAGAGCTAATTCTAATTCTCCTATCCCTTTGTAGGCCTGTGCACGTTTGTAATAGCGCAAGGGATTATTTGGAAGTTCCGCTATTTCTCGACTACACTCCTCAACTATTCGCTTCCAATAATCTTGCACACCCTGTGTGGTCACTTGACTTCCTGTCATGATAACCTCCTACGGTCTATGGCACAAAAAAATCGAAATATTGCCAACAGGCGTAATCAGGTAGATCTACGCCATAAGTTACTGCCGTAACACCTAGTTTAACGTCTGGATACTGGTTTCGGATATACAGCGAAAAGTTAAAAAGCCACTTATAAGTCAGGAAAATCGACTCCGACCGGTCTGGATGCCCATGCTCGATTTTATCACAACCCAACAAAGCGGAATTCCTATTTTCGAAGATCGGGCCAGCCAAAATTAGTAGATCCAAAGGGCATCGATCCATTAGATCTTCTACTGCCTTGACCATAAAAAAGCCATATTCACTCAGCAGGCAGTAAATAGGGACGGTTGAATCAGTTGGGTTGCTTAGTTGCCAATCCAGTCGATCTAAGAATTCCTTGCCAACGGTCGCAACAGGTAAAAAAAGAGCCCGCCTTCGGCCAGCTTTTCCAGACAGTTCATCTGTTAAGGCAGATAAATTATCCAGCTCGAAATCGAGGACATGGTACGATTTGAGATCTTCTCGTTTTAAGTAACGCTGATTTATAACAGTCTGACCTAAGACCTGATCGAGCATAAAGGTACCAGCCGTACAAGAGACAGTGGGTATTTTTACCGGTTGGTTAAGAAAAACAGAGATTTTAGTGCTATGGTTTAGGGTTGACGATCCTAATCCAACCGAAACCGTATCTTGCTGCCGGTCGACATCGAAAAATTTCAAAATACCGGGTGCCTGGTTGGTTAAGGCAATCATCTGACCCGACAGATCTGGACTGTGGTAAATCTCAAGATGTCCACCTGTTCTTTTGGTCAACAACTGGAACCTATACGGGTAGAGAATTGGAAGGGATTCGACCACTATCCCTTGCAGCACTAACGGCGTGTTTGACCTATTTTCAAAAACCAGCCACTTATCAATTCGGGGTTGATTCGGATAGGTCTGATAACAGATCTGCAACCTAAAATTGAAATTTGACGAACGTGGGCGAGGAAACAGGTTATTGAGGGTTGGCGATAAGTCGATCTCGGATTCCGTTGTAACCGAATCGTAGCTCATCCAGATGATCAGTTTCCGGCTACCTTCCAAGCCCGAAACAATATCGTAGCGCTGATAGCGCAGTAACGAATCGGTGCCAGAAAAGGTTAGATTGGCCACTTGAAAACGGAATTCCTCACTCGCTTGTGCCACACTATATCGTCCTGTAACCTTGTCTAAAATGGAAATGGTTTGAAGCCGTGTTCCGTCAACAGAGAGCAGAATTCGTCGTTCCAGAAAAGCGTTGCCCAAGTAAAACTGATTGTGCTGCCCGTCAAAACCGGCATAGGCCGTCTTCCCATTAACAGGTCGCAGGGCTTGTTGTAGATCGGTACTGGCAATTCTAGTATTCTTCTGGGTCGATGTCACACAACCGGCAACGGTTAAGGCAATTGCTAGTGTCCACAAACGGGCAAGGTGCCACTGTAATTGATGACTCGAATGCACGTAAATCTTTTTCCTTATGGATACGATTTTCAAACCTCTTCGAACTCTAATGTGAGATGTATAGTTTACTACCCTCTCAATCTATCCAAGTTACTATAGACTAGAACTTTAGTTTGGCAAGATGTCCATCGGTAAGCACCTGTTGTGCCTTTACTTCATCGATATAATACCAGATGATAAGATCAACGTTTTAGATTCTCCCAGTACACTGCATAACGATAGAATAATGTCACCAAATTCAGGATGACTCGGTATTTTATCTGTAACGGGTAGGATCAAGTTGGCAGAGGCCCAGCCTCCAATATATTCATGCCCGGAAAGGATAATATCTGTGGCTTGATTGGCATCCGATGTCAGCTCAAACTTCACCTTGTATGTCCCCTAGTCTTTGTCATCCTGAATCAGTTGAATTCGAACACGGTGTTTATCCCCTGTCGCTTGTAATTCCGAAATTCACCACCTCTGCTGTAGCAATCAGGTTATTTCCACCCCAGTCTTCAGTAGGTGGTTTTGCTTTGCAACGCGCAACCAAGGTGATAACCGGATCGCCTTCTGTATTCTGCCTATTTTTATCGGTCGATTTCTGCTGACAATCGACTAGTATTATTGTCACCGAAATTCCAAATATAAGTGGATAAACTGACATCTTAGCATGTTCACCTCTTGAATATGGTTATAAAAGGTCACCTGAATCATAGTTAAGATCGCCCCTCGATGAGCTGTTCCTACAATGAGGTCCATTTCCCAGTCGCCTATTCGTGGTCGATTATTTGCTTCTTGAGGGCGTTCATCAATCTCAACTCTATTAGGGATCCCATGGCGACAGTGTTGATTGCCATTGCCTTTTCGATCGGTTTTTTTGATGACGCAGTAGCTGATAGAGTTCTCCACCATTCTATCTGGTCCGATTCATCATCCACAGCGCTTAATTTATCTTTCAGGTGTGTGTCGAGCCCGATGCCAGCGAATCTGTATAGGCTTTTATTCGTCGTTCCATCCATGGTCACCCTCTTCGATAGAGATCCATTCAACCTGCATACTAGCCGGCACGATTTTCTCGTGGAACCGATTGTCATATTTGAACAGCACAAGCCGGTCTTCCGTGCAGTGAAAGTCAGCATCGGGGGATCGTTCGGTTCAGCGTAGGTCGAGGGTAGCGCCTGCCACTTGGCCCGGTCCAAGCCACCAAAAAGTCGGCCACAGACTGTACTCTGCGTGACTGATTGAGACGCTCTCCCGCTCTCTTCCAGACCGTCCCGGGGATTGATGAGACCGAGCTACTCAAGCTATCGGTAGTGATTAAGCAATGCCGTTTACTTTGGCTATGAAGGAACGAAAGACTCAGGAGAAGGAAAATATAGTTGGACAGAAAACCAACGTTTTATGTGGAACCTCTAATCTTGTAGAGCGACTATTCATTTAAGCTGATGGAGGTTAGAAATTGAGCAACAGTCTCTCCAATCTGAGCCAGCGTCTGACGAAATCCGGCCGTGTCGGCCATTTGCATCATCTCTTCAAACGACAACCCACCCGTGATTTGGCTGAGTTGGGCATCGCAATTTAATCCGTGTGGCATCTGACCGAGTGCCAATTGCTGCACCAGCCTGAGATTTCGGATCTTTTGATAGCGCCGATTTTCGCCCATCACCGTATACAATAGCTGTTCATGCTTGGGTGACCAGCCTGCAGGAAACTTCTCTGCCAATTGGCCTCTGGGCTCTGTTAGACGCATAAAATGGGCTTGCACCGACTCAACAGGGGTCTCAACCAGGTTGAACATCAGATCTGACCAGTCGAGTTGGCACTCCGCCTTACCAAATCGATGAAAAGAGAACAGATCCTGTATAGGGCGGTTTTGTGGGGTATAGGTTCCATTCAGCAGATAAAGATCCAGTCCCGGCTGGACTGACTTAATCAGGGCGTCACCGATGACATGGCTGATCCAGCCCATAACGTAAGCTACCCGTCGTTCAGGTTGCGTATAGAAGGTAAATGTATCGGTAATCACTGCCTCAAAATAGCTGGGTAGTTGCGACCATTGCAAACCGAATTTGGCTTGCCCATTACGCCAACCAAAAAGAAGATGCGATCGCCCATAGAACATTCGATGGATCTCTTGTGGCGTATAAGTGGTACCATCGAATGTCAGAGTATATGCATGCAGAGGGCATCGATCCTTCGGGCAACTTCCAGAGAAATCGCCACCATAGCCGTATTCTCCACCGCATTCTGGACATCTTCCCCCAGGTAACGTCATCACATCCGCACCAAGATAGGCCCCGGCCAGATAGCTGTCCTGATGCTCATCGATCAATCGAGCTATTTGGGGAGCGCGTTCCAGAACTATTTGGTGCGCGAGAATAGCGTAAGTCAAATGGCCGATAATACCGCTCATAAACCCTCCTGTTTTTTGGTCACTCGATCCTCTATTTGATGATCAGTCAAAAACCTGTTGTGCCTGCTGCAATTTCTGGCGGCAACTTTTCGGTAGCATAGCCTGTACACAGTCAATAGTTTGGGTAGCGACACTGAAAAAAGAGACGCCATAATAAGAGACACCATTCAACTTTTAGCCCAGCCATTTAGCTACGTGTAAGGCCATACCCTCAGCTGAACTGAAAGCGAACTAATGCGGGTTAATAAACCGCAGAATTTGGAGTTGTCTCAGGCGTGGTGAAATTGAATAGTTTGACATCTTAGGGTAAAGAGAATTTGTTATCTGGCGGGTTTGAATGAAAATTATACAGGGGCAGAGAAAGTTGTCATACTCTCTCTTTTTATCACTGTGCATCGTGAAGTTGAGGCCTCTCTCTGCTCTGGGCAGTCGGTAAAGAAAAGGCTCCTGTCAGCCACCGGTAAGTTTGAGATTTGAGCGGTTCAGATACCTATTTTCACCCATAGACCTCTTGTATCAGGGCTCGAATGTACCCGATCGCAAAGGCTTTGCCGTGCAGTTGGGTATAGCCGCTGTGAGCAAATGCAGGTGTGTGATCCATCATGAAGGGACCGTTAAAGCCGTTATCGCGATAAATTTTCATCGCCTTGCGCATATCAACCTCCCCTTCATCGATAAAGACCTCGGCAAACCGGGGGATTTGTCCCTTAACGTTGCGAAAATGGACCCACTCGATTTTGTTTGCGCCAGCCATCTCCGTAATGGCATCGTACACCCCCATCCCAAGTAGTTCCGTCATGCACCCCTGGCAAAAAAGCATCTTATTGCTGGTACTGGGGGCAATCTGAAAAAAAATACGACGAAACTGGTCTAGCGTGGAACAGATTTGGGCGATACCGGCTAAAGGTTGGGGAATAGGGGGGTCATCAGGATGTAATGCCATCCGGACGTTAGCCGCCTCAGCCACCGGAATTACCGCCTTCAGAAACGTCTCCATATTTGCCCACATCTCATCGGCCGATACGGGTGGGTCGAATGGCTCAGGACGATTTTGGTTAAAACGTTCATAATCGAACGTACTATAGCTGGCTCCACCGCGCCCAATATCTGATCGGGTTCGAAAGTTTCCCATCGGCTTAAAATTCCAACCCAGGCACGGGATACCCGCCTTCCCCAGTGACTCGAGCATCCGGCACCAATGACCGATCTGTTCGTCCCGATCCTCTTTACCCAGTGCGATCTCTTCCCAGCAAGGCATAAAAATATTATTCAATTTCATACCTTGTGATTCGACCTGTTCGCGCGCCTGCTCAAGTTCGTCCGTACAATCCTGCCCGGCCTGAATTCGTTGCATGAGAGGAAAATGTGCCTGATCGGCGCCTGTGCGTTTTTTCGTCCCACCACCTCCACCTCTCAATTCCAGATGAATGAAATCCACACTTATGGATCGGAAGAAACTCAGAATATCGTCGTCCAAATCGGCATATTGCACCTGTTCCTGAATATACATGATACGACTCCTATTTCCGGTAATTCTACGGCTATTATTTTACTATGAAACCAATTCCTCTCTGTGTGACAATCACCAGGTCAAAGATGTCATGGTCCAACGGTCGACCCCGGTTTGTTGCTGGCAGGCCAGCAAAGACGTTACTCGCATCTGACTAACAGCGCCTTCAGTTAGACGCGAAAACCCTGTGGTCGTGGCTTAACTACGGGAGCTAATCAGATAATCGGTGTACAGGTCCAAGAGTGGTAATGACCTCATTATTTGCTCTCTCCTTTCTACCTGCTAATAGACGCTTGTTTCTTTCTTCTTTGATGGTACTTGAGATGATATTCTGTATTGTTAAAATTCAAAAACGATTATACCTGGGGGGTCCTAGGTATGAGAGTTTGTGGCCATACGATCTGACGTCGTTCTGGTGTTAATCTCTCCAGCAGTTCAGGTGAAGGCTGGTAACCGTGTCGGAAGTTTCCCCAAGAGGGACCATACCGGTAAAGCACAGTGCGACGTTGGCCATCGTTGTCTCTATTAGCTGAACCGTGAGTACAGCAATCAACGAAAAGTAGTGCGTCACCAGCTCGCATATGCACTTCGATGGCCCCTCTCATCAGGGACGGGCATTTCCCTCTGGCCCCCATACTAAATTGCCCAAAATCAGGATGATCAAAATTACTTTTATGGCTACCAGGAACAATTACTGTTCCTCCATCACCTGGCCCTATATCTGTTAAGGCGATCAAGATATTTATTTGATTGCAATGGAATTTACCATTAAGATAACGGAATTGGCATCGGCTAATACCGAGTTTCCCTCCGTTATGTAATCCGATCCCTTCTCCAGATTGGCGGAAATTAAGTAAATTTTCATCAATAAACATCGGTCCGTGCGTTTCGTCGAATGACCCCTCTCCACCGATAAAGAATCTAACCCGATCGAACCAAGAAGGATGATTAATCAGTTCTTCAAAAGGTTCTCCGGCTTCGTAAATCTGCTGGTAGTTCAACCCATCGTTGTCTCCATAGGCGTGACCATGAATGTAGCCGTGCCACTGGCCAGGGCTCAAGGATGGGATCCCGTTCACACAGGCATTGAGCCCATCCACCTCTTTTTGAGTTAACGCTTCCTCAAGATGTATGTATCCCTGTAGGTCAAACAGATAGATATCCATGTCAGTTATCATAGTATTATTGTGTCTTCCTTTATCAATTAAGCAAGTGATAGTTTCTCCATCTTCACTTCTTCAATATCTTCCTGGCCTCGGCCATATAATTTGGGCCTTTTCCACTCATGCGAGGCCAAGAGTAATGCGTAGACGGCGTCAATATCGCCTTCAGTGGCAGCAAGTGGTCTTCTTAGGGTTATCTTAGTAGCCACCTTAGCATCACATCATGATATCAAGCGTGGATCAATTGCGCTACTAAAGTCTCCGAAGATGCCGGGGGTGTCAAAATCATTCCTAACAGCATCTTCATCCAAGCAGGGCATGTAGACGCAAATGAGCATCCTATAGCCGTGAGCCCTTCGAGCCGGCTACCTCGACAATCGACAAATGCCGAAATATTAACTTGTTGTCGGTGTCGAAAATATTTATTTTTCCAGTATTGATAGTAATTCTGAAGCTTGATGTTGCTTGAGTCTTGGGCAATGGACTCAAGACCCGAACCCAGAAATAGACGTTGCTTACAGCTATTTTATAGCAATGAAAATTACAGGTTAACAAAATCAGATTAGATAGGGGGGTTGCAGGTTTATTACAAGTATCAACACATCTTTCAATCAATTCTACTATCATTAAAGGCTTAGCCGCCAAACCTGGGAGCTGATCAATTTAGTCTAAATGTATTGATGAAGGCATCGAAATCTTTCTCCCAAAACTTGACGGTTTTTTGGGGGCCAGTTGCTTTGAAAAACCATAGGCCAGTGTTTGTCTCAACGATAACTGCCAATAATGCGTAGTCTTTGAGTTCTATTTTTGGCCCATCCATCATCATTGGCATTCTAGATTTGAGATATGTTCCCTGGACAGAAACAATATGCACCGGTATCTGGTTGATAACCTTGGATTCTTGCCTGGCCCAATTCGATTCGGCCGTGCTTGGAGGTGTTATGAACTGTTTTTTCCATCGATCAATATTGCTATTAACTGAACCTCCGATATCTTTGAAGATTGCTAGTGTTGCCGGATCACTATCTTCGGAACCCGGCAATTCATATTGGTCGTGTCGCATAGATGAAGATGGTTCTTGCTGTAACCAACCGGCGGGAGGCGTATAGGCGAGAGAAGTCTTGCCTGGGGGTTGGGAAGGATTTTTTGCGTTTGAAGTTTCAATGGAAGCGTTTGGTAAGTCTTCTGATGTTTCCTTACTCTGACAACTGCTAAACACTGAAATGATAAATATTATCGTAATTGGCAACCAGGGGTGAAATCTATTAATTTGCAACATTATTCTACTCTCCTTAATAGTAAGACTGTCTATCCAGTCTGTCTTGTCTGCTCATGGTAAGCAGACTTCCAACCTCTTTCTATGATTGAGTTTAAGACTTAACTTGCTAGTCTCAGTGTTCGTTAGTTCAGCGTGAATGTTTTGAGAACCATTCGTATAGCTATGGATTGTCGTAGGTTCTGGTCCAAGAATTATAACCCGCTTCCAGGTTAGTATGTAAACGTGACATTTTCCCGTTTGCTTTCAATGTCTCTACTATACTCTTCTGACCTTTCAACTGGAACAACAGTGTGTTCTCCAACACCATGAAGAAAAATGATCAAAGGCCATTTTGGGACAGGGGATTGACCATGGGATTTAAGAACAAAAAAAGGGTAGTCAAGCTGAAATGTGATGTTAAAAGTATATCCCTTCCGTGAAAATGATGATCTTTCTTCTGCCGCAGAATAGCTAAATGATTGCAAGATGAACACTGAAAAACAGGTGAGAACAATACCGATCATATAGCATATATAGAAGTTTCAGAGTCCAAATCTTTATTTGAAAAATTATAACCTGTTTGCCCCAGTTTGTCTAGAATCACAATCGGTTGTGACTCTCAATAGGGGTAACAATTTGAGGAGCTAAAAAGTACGCCAGATGGCGAAGTCAACTAGACTCGACAAAAATCGAGGAAGAGACTTATTCGGAGGAAATGCAATGAGGCAACTAAGTTTCAGGAGGACAGATTTGAGGGGGTACAACAGGCAGAAAGCGTTTAAGGCGGGGTTTGATTTGATTCAATCCGCATATTATGCCAGATTGTCAATGACAAGGGTAAGATTTACCACGAATTAGTAGTTCGCATCTCCCAAACATCCAAAGATTTTAAGGTTGTCTCTCCTCCATAGGCAAATACCGAAACGCCGAGACTATCCTCACGGGTTGGATAGATGCGTTGGGTCATACACTGCCTCCCGTTGGCAAAGACCTCTAATACAGAGCGATCCAAAAAGATGCGGAGTTTTAGTCTCTCTCCATCGGCTAATTCGAATGGGGCTTGCTGAGCACTAGCGTACCGGTCATCATCGTCCACACCTTCAGGTTCATCATGTGGGGTAAAGCGAGGGTATTTCACCGCTTTGTCTAGGGTTGATTTGGAGAAATCAATTATTAGGCTATCACTTTCTGGCATATAAAAGATGGCCGTCTCTTCTGCTCCGTCAGGTGAACGTTGTACCTTGAGGCCGAATGTTGTTGCTGTACCAGAATTAAATTCAGCTACCAGTTCTAAACAATCTCCGCTAACCTCTTCGATTACCACCTCAGATGTTAGTCGGATTCCTGGCCAACGTCGATGATTACGGCGCAAAGTTTCCAGTTCTGGAACCGGTTCGATTCCCAGTGTGCCATCTTCTGCTAAAGAGAGCACACGCGGTAAGGTCATCACGGAGGCCCAACCAGACGACCGTAACTGCTCCCACGGTCGAGTTTCACGAATCCAACCGAAGAAGATGCGGCGGCCTTTGTCATCTAACAGCGTTTCGGGAGCAGACAACTGACCGCCAGGCCAATTCATCCGCCCGTGTATCTGGGGAAAAAATTGTTCTTCTCGATAGTGGCCCAGGTAGTAATGGGCCATGCCGTAAGGGCAATGACCGTGCATTAACAGCATATGCCTATCACCAAGGGGGAAAAAATCAGGACAGGCACAGTCCTCAACTTCGTCAGTCCAGTGGCGATTTGACTTATAAAAAGGGCCTCGGTATTGCCAGTTGATCAGGTCGGTTGAAATGAAGAGGCTAGTTGTGTCGCCTTCATAGCCTTGGCGACTGTTTTTGTTCCCAATCAGCGCGTGATATATACCGTCCTCATACCAGGCACAGGGATCAAAAACAGTGTACTCCTGCGACTGTTGCGGAATCGGTATGACGGGATTCTCAGGCAACGGAGTCCAGTGATTTAACTCATCATCAGTGCTAGTGGCGATGCAGATCCCCTGACCGGGTACATGGTAAATTAGGGTTGGTATTGGTGCATTTTCGATGGCGTCACCGCTGTAGATGCCTTTAGGTGTTGAACCGTCGGCCGCAGGTTTGATAGCCGGTGGATGCTGAATCCAATGTACCAGGTCATGGCTAGACGAGTGATCAAAGACGGGCAGCCACTGTATATTGCCTGGTTGGTCAGGAATTGGTAGTGGCATCCTACCCAGATAGAAAACGTGGTATCGGCCTTTCCAGAAGATGGTGCCGTTGGCATCATTAAAAAAACCGTCTGATGGAAGCAAGTGGTAACGGGGCCTATGTCGATCTGCCCATAACCTATCCCGTAATTCACGTGCGTGCTGAACAAGGGTTTGGATCTGTTCCGCCGTTGCTGATGTGTTCATACTTTTCTCTCCACGGCCTTGGGAAACACAGGCACAGTTTTAATTTTTGATGGACGTGCCTTTTACCTGACTAAAGCCAACGTCAGTAACCGCTCGCGGATCGGTATAGTCGCCTATTTCCTATTTCCGCCCGCCTCAGTTTCGACAACAGGAGAATTTTTTCCCTCGGTACCTTTCCAGAGGCAAAGAGAAGAGATATTCGAAGGACCGTTGACATCAATTGGCTTTGAAACCTGAAATGGCTATAGGCGCACTAAATCGCCCAACAATCAATGGCTTGCTCGCAACCAGTTGCCTTAGGTGAGTTGAAACCTCAGGCAACCTGTACCAGCGTGTTTCGCAACAACGAGATAGTGCTAACCTCTGGTTGGACGCGCTACCCAACTGAAAAAGCCGTAATTTGCAGTTTTGATTCCTCGTAATCCTTGTTCGATGGAAGATACGAAGACACATGGGACGAATGGGTCTTGGATGTCCGTTTACCGGCGTTCCGAGTAAACGGCCTCGCGTAACCCTTTGAGGTAGCCCACGGCGAATAGCTGTGATATGTGGTGCGAGTTATCGAAGCGGTCGTCGCCCATTTCTGGATAGTGATCTGGGCGGCAGACGCCTTCATAACCGACGTCACGGTAGGCGCGTAGGCATTCCACCAGATCGGTCTGACCATCATCGTGAAATGTTTCGGCGAACTTCTCGGGGGTACCTCTGACGTCGCGCAGGTGCACAAAGCCGATCTTCTTCTGTTCCCCGAACTGGCGGATGGCGGCCGGTAGATCATCGGTCATCAGGGAGAAGTTCCCCTGGCAAAGCCCGATACCGTTGGCCGGACTCGGTACGAGATCGACCATTCTCTGATAGTTGTCGATGCTACTCATGATGCGAGCCACGCCGCGGATAGGGGATAAGGGCGGATCGTCCGGGTGCATGGCCATTTTGACATCGGCTTCCTCAGCAACTGGTACCACCCGCTGTAGAAAGTATCTGAGGTTCTCCCACTGCTGTTCCTCTTCAACCAGACCGTATTCGGTCAACGGTTCATCGCGGAGTTGATCATGGTCGTAACCACTAACCCGGGCTCCGCCACGTGAGGGAATGGCGTATGATGTCCTTAGTACGCTGAGGATGGGCATCCACGCGCTGCACCAGACGGGAATTCCTGCCTTCCCCATATTACGCAGAAACGCGCATACGATTTCGATCTCTTCCTCTCGTCCAGCCAAACCGAGCTTAATTTTCTCCATGGGTGGACGCGATTCGATCACCGACATCTCAAACCCATTTTTTTCGTAGCTAGCTTTGGCCTGCATCAAGGACGAATAGCTCCACGGTTGCTCCTCTTCGCTAGCGCCCGGTATGGGCTGTAGACCAATACCAGCCACGGCGTGTGTGATACCGCACTGCTTCATCAGCGTCGAGGTGGCTCCCGCTTCCGGGGACATATGAAGGGCAATTTTCATGATGATCTCCTCTCGTTAGATAGTTAAGGTTCTTGCTGGTTAATGCCTTGTTGCTTTCTCACTTCGAAATCATCGTCTTGCAACTTTAACGGAGCACAACGGCGAGAACAGGTCCCTTCCTCTGCGCCATCGGTCACCCCTTCTACTGATTTCAGAGACTATACCATCCTACATGTCAGGTCTGTAGTTGCTGTAGAATCTCTTCTATGGCCCCATCTGCCAGTACTCGCATCTCTTCATCCTTGCGATCCTGGATGGGATGGGCGACAAACACCCGGGCTGCGTCAAAACCCAGAGCCTCAGCCTGGGCCTGAGCCGCCTGCTGAAACACTTCGGAGGCGACAAAAACGGTCGGAATCCCGCGCGCTTCTAAATTGGTTGTATCGTGCACACTGCACGTAGTGCAAGAGCCTCAGTCAGCTAGTCCTTCCACTATCAGATCGCATTCTGACGCGATCTTCAACTGCAAATCCACCGGTGCCGGCCGTGTAAAGGTCGGCTTACGATAGCGATTGACCTTCAGGCCACGTCCTGACAACTGAGATTCCAGCTGATCCAAAAATACATCGCCCCGATTTTTGGAAATATCCAGCAACCCAATGGTTAACCCCTGCAGTGAACTAGGGCGTTCTACCCGGTTTCGCACAGTCGGTTTCTGCTCTGAAGTGGGATCTAGTAATACGCGTTTCTCACTCATTTGATAACCTCCCTGGTTACAGATTTACTGCCCCCCCAACTACTAATAATAGCGGAAAATAACCCTGCCTCTCCGCCGGCCCGAATAATATATGGCGCGCCCGACCCAAACTTGGGCCGGGTTTGGTGGGCTTCAACCCGGCCGGGCGAAATCCCTTCCGCTATGCCGTCCGCACCCGTTTTCAGCTCTTGTACCGGCATTTCCAATAACTGCGCCAACCGCTGCTGTAAACGGCCCTTGGACCATCCCGCTTCGTCATATCGGCGCGAATGCTCCGGTGAAATGACCAGTACCGGGGTAGGGGCATTGGCATGTTTCGGATGTCCATCTACTTTTAGACAGGCGGCAAAGGATCGTGTTAGAGACTCGGGATGCCGGGAGACCTGGTCCATCACCGGCTGAACTCCACTGGCAGCAAACAAGCTCACCGTTGAGGCCTGCGGGGAAAACCCTCGCTCGACGGCCAACGACTCCCACGGCGAATCGATCTCCCGTTCGGCAAAACAGAATGTATATTTCCCCGGGTACCCGAGCATTCCCCGGTCCACCCCACCGGGTACACCACCACCCACATTGCGAATGACCAACTGTAGCGTCCGGCCGATAGTGGCATTGGCTCGATTTCCCTGCCCCAAGGCATTCACTCCCCAATTCATACCTATTTGCCCTGCCATGGGACCGTTCACCACCACCATCGGTGTAGCAAAAAAAGTGGTGGCTAACAAACCGTGCATGCCAAAATCTTCCATCAGTGCCGCTTCCACCGCTGTTAGCACCACCGGTAAATACTCCGGCTTGCACCCGGCCATCACGGCATTAACGGCTACTTTCTCTACCGTACAGGTGTTGTAATTGGGTGGTATAATCCCCACCACCTCATCCGGTCTGCGATGGGTGCCGGCCAACATCCGTTGCACACGGGTCTCCGTTGGCGGAATCACCGGTAGGCCATCGGACCAGCCTCGCTCAAAGCAGGCTTCCACCTCATCTTCTAAAGTGCCAAGCTCAATCTGCCGAGAGGTCAGTTGCACTTCTCCCCAGCGAACGGCCAGTGCTTCCGCCACGCCCGGTTCAACACTCTTGGAACCACATCCGGGTCGGGTTTCGGGAAGATGTGTTCCCAGACCACCGATACGGCTTACCGCCTCCCACTTGCTCCGATTCCAGCCCACTGTACGTTGGACCTCCCGTCCACCTTCCGTCCTGATTAGCGTGGGAACAGTTTCAATATTTAGCCGATAAGAGTGCTCCAAACGGGTATCGTCCACCACCTGAGCAATGCCTGCTGGGAAATTAGGATCGTCCTGTGTATAAACGGTGAGAGAACGCCTCTCCAGTTGATCCAGCACAGGCTTAACCAGTCTGCAGGTCGGACAATCATATTTAACGACAGCGATTAAACTCTCTGACAGTTGGTCCATCCGATATTTCCCTGGGTATCTATTGCATCTTGGGTTGGAGTCACCCGACCTTCATCGATAGGAATTGATCCGTCCAGAGGGCGACCGAGTCATCCACCATCCTCTCTGGCCAAAGTCATGTGCACTGCCTAACCAGACAATACCATCTTATCAAAAAGGATGAAACAATGCAACCCTTAGATTCAACCACCATAAATCAGCCTAAAGAACGGTGAAGGAAAAATAATTGTATTTCCATTCTAACGGCCAATTCCAGATCAAATCTGCCACTTTTCATTAATTTCTTCCTGATACCCTGAAACTCTATCCTGGTAAACATCCTCGAACTTGACTGACTCTCCGCACCATCCGGATTCGTAAATGGCATTACATACCGCTTGCGCTTTTAGCCCATCGACACCGTCGAGTTCCGGTCGGCGATGGTTACGGGCAGCATCCAGAAAATCGTATACTTCCAGAGCTACGCCTTCGGTGATGTCGTGTGGAAATAGCCTCTCCTTCTCTTCCGGGCTAAGGCTTTCCAGATAGGCTCTTTGCAGATCCTCTTTTTGCCGTTTGCTGCCGTCCCACAGTTGCAGTTCGGGTTCTTGAGGATAACCGCCGCCGCTGTAGATGGAGCCGAGACTACCATGGTAGCTATTGTAACCCATACCGCGGCCCGGCGCAGCTGAAGTGCTTACCCATTGTCCCATCACACCATTTTCGAAGGTGATGGTAGCTAAAGCCGTATCCTCAACCGTCTGGGCGACATAATTCTTCTCGGCGTCCGGAAACTGAAACTGGCTCAGATTATCCACCCGGGCGTAGATTTCGTCCGGTTCCCCAAAGAAGTAGATCAACAAATCGACGTAGTGTACTCCACCATCAATGATCCCGTTGCCACCGCTGGTCAGCTTGTTTCTTCGCCAGACCATGGGCTCGTCACGTAAACGGTTTTCCGGGTCGGTGCTGCCGCCGATGCCCTGTCGAAAGAACATCCGTGGCTGACCCACCATTTTTTCTTTGTTGATCATCCATTCGACTGTTCGTGGGCCTACCCAACGCCGGACCTGTTCCGCCGTAGCCAGAATTCGATTGTGTTCCTTGGTGCTCTGAATCATCTTATGGCCCGCCCGGATGGTGACGGCCAGTGGTTTTTCCACTATCACGTCCAGACCGGCCTCAAAACAGAGAATGGCCAGCGAATGGTGCAGAAAATGTGGGCCACAGATATCAGCCGCGTTCAAAGACTCTTTATCCAGCATTTCGCTAACATCGCTGTACACGTTTGGCTGAATGTCGTTCTGACTTTGGGCGGCTGTGCTGGCAAAATCTCGTGCCCGGTTTTCGTCCACATCACACATAGCAACGAAGTCGAAGATGTCAATCCCTTGATTCTTCAGATAGATATAGGCGTTCAGATGCGCCCGCGCCATCCCACCACAACCGATAATAGCCAGTCGTATTTTATCTGTTGGCATTATCACTCCTTATTTGATAATGGGGTAGTATTCCAGAAGTAATAGTCTACTTACTACAACAAATCCTCTCCTGCTCTTTCGGACGACCCCCCTTTTATTTTAAAAGACACCCTTGCTAAAGATGCGAACGACACCGGCTGAGATAAACCGACAAACCGTGACATTCATTCACCTGACCAGTGGATCAGGGCAGAGACTGTTGACGTACTCCTCCAGGTTGGTGTAACCATCGCCGTCCCGGTCACTGTTGCCGTCATTGGGATCTTCCGGATTCAGGCCGTTGGCGCTTTCCCAAGTATCGGGCATGCCGTCACGGTCACGGTCCCAATCGCTGGATCGACGCTCCATGGGGTAGGGGTCCCAGCCTCCAACCTGGTTCTGCGAATCAATCAGTGTTCCCTTTTGCGCGACGATGTTTGCGATGCTGCGCTGGTCCACAGTATCGCGTACCAGGGAGCAACCTGAGTATTTCAGACAGCTTGCGTAGGCGTCCTCGGCGCTTTGTGTGGACACGGTAAACACGCCGCAATCGATTTCTGACTTCAATTCCCAGCGATCGCGTGATGTGGGCATGTAGTTGCCCGTATTCGTATAGTCTATTGCCGTAAAGTTGTCCCGGTTGAAGGTCTCGGGCATACCATCAAAGTAATTGCCGTGTGCGAATCCTCTGGCCTTGGTTGTGTCGTGGTCTTTCATGCGTAACGGCTGTACCGAACGGTCTTTTGTGCAGGGGCCGGGTCGATAGTAGTTGTTGATGACATTCATCTGGAGGCCGCCCAGATTGGTGGGCCCACTCCAGTTGTAATTGACACAATTCCGAAAGTCAACGATCCAGTTTACGCCGCCTTTTTTGACACCTGAGCCCAGGGTCGGGTGTCGATTGCGCGAGGTGGAGTAGATGTTGTGATGCACCGTGGTGTGGCCATAGCAGTCGCGTAGAGAAGTGGCCATGGCATGCTCGCCTTTGCTGTGCAGAGAGCGGTGTAACGCCTCGCTGTAGATCAACCACTGCAGGGTCATGTTCTCGTTTCCTCGATAGTCGGAATTGCCATCAATGCCCCAACTCAGAGACAGATGATCCAGTATGATATGGTCGTTGTAGTCCACGGTCATGACATCCGGTGAATTCCCCTTTGCCTTGTTCTCGTCACCCAATCTCACGCGGAGGTAGCGAACGATGATATGCTTACTGTGTTTGATAGAAAAGTTCTGATCACGTAGGGTAATGCCTTTACCTGGCGCTGTCTGACCAGCCAGGGTCAAATAGCCTTTCTCCTTAATAGCCAATGGGCTTTTTAACATGATGGTCCCGGCCACCTCGAACACAATGGTACGCGAGCCCGAAGATGTTTCAATGCCGTAGCGCAACGACCCAGGCCCGGCATCGTTCAGGTTTGTTACACAGTAAACATCTCCTCCCCGACCGCCCAGGGTATATTTACCGAACCCCTCTGCCCCAGGAAAGGCGGGAATTTGGACCGGACCGGCAAAGGCCTCAGATGCTAAGACCAGGATAAGTGTATTTATAATCCACACCATCTTACACGAACCGGTTAATATACGGTCGAGATTGTTTTTCATCAGCCTTCTGCTCCTCTTGGCATTGCGGTATAAAAGTTGTACGCGTTCACTTCGTCGGCCATCATCGCTTCCAATCCAGATGGTCTAAGCAACAAAGACAACAATCCGGCGTTCACGATCTTGGGCGCCAGATATTGACCAAGTATTAATTAATAGTCGCCTCTTTGCTAATTTTCTCTGGCTCGGTTAAGTAATATCCGATGGTGGATCGGGTTCTTCACTCCGTAAAACATCGCTGCCTTCAATATTGGTGCCGAGCATAATCACATCACACGGTTGATCACCAAAATTGCGGAAAATATGATAATCGCCGGGCGGTTTATAGATCGAATCACCGGTTTCCACTACCTGCCACTCCCCTTCGATATTGATATGGCAACTGCCCGACAACACATAAAACCACTCCTCCTCTTTAGTATGGGCATGATACTTGGTGTGGGTGCCGTGGGCTGGAATGCGGGTAATTCGCACCTCTATCTGGTTCATACTATGTTCTCGCCACAACGCCTTAAACTCACCGTACTGTTGGTCTTCGTTGGGGAAAAACTTGGGTTCCCAGTCCATGTCGTTAGATTTAACAATATACTTCATCGATATCCTCCTGGTAATTTCTGTCTGTCAGGTTAAAATGATCTCCCGGTAGAGATCCCAGTAAAGGTCCTGGTAGAGGTCTCTACTGAGAGATCAGTAGAGGGTTGCGAACAAGGGTTGTGACGAGAGGTTAATGTCATTTTAGTTAGCCGATCTGATTTGTCCCCAGATGACGGTCAATTTCGCCTTGGCTGCCACCTGAGTGATTGAGGCGTCCTGCCCAAAGAATAGCAGGTCAGAAAAAAAGGCAGTATTACAGTTTGGCAACGATCAGCAAAACGGTCGGCGTGCTCCCCGGCAAACACTTCAAAGGTATGATCGATTTTCAGATTGTCGAGAGCCTGTGAGAATTCTTTACAACTGGGCAGTATGTCGACAAAGGCATCCTGAGTGGCTGCATCGAAAGCAATGCCCTTTAGCTGACGCACCTGTTTCTCATAGTCGGCCAACATGGCCAAAGGAGTTTCGGCCACGATCCGATCGAAAACGCGATCCACCTTTTCCAACTGGCCGTCGACCAATTGGCAGGGGACGTCGAAGAAAAAGGGAAGGTTGCTTAAATTGGCAGTCAACGCCGCTCCCGCCTACATCATCATCACCGCTACCTTACCTATTCTAAGCATTTCTTCCACCGATTGCAAGCCGACCATCTGTTGCTAGGCCCACATGGGGAAACCAACCGGATCCGGTTCAGTGAACCTTAACAAGGCTGGTACATTGCCATAGACCACACTGAAAATGTCCGGATGTTTGAGGGCCAACTTAATGGCACCATAACCGCCCATAGACACACCCATGATACCGCGACTGCGACTTTGCCGCACGGCCCGATAGTTGCGCTCCACAAATTGGACCAGATCCTGGGTAATAAAATCCTCCCAGCGACCATTCAGGCTGGAATTGGTATAAAAGGTACCTATATAGGTCTTACCTTTGGTGTCTGGCGCGGCCAGAATCATCGGTTTGATCTCACCGTTTAGAATCAGCTTATCTACGATATCAGACACTGTTTGACCGATTTTATCGTTGCCCCCCAGCCGTGTAAGACATAAAGTGTAGGGTAGTAGCGGTCACTGTCCTGTTCGTATCCTGATGGTAGATAGATAGAAACCCGGCGCCGCGTAGGATTCCCTATTTTATTGCCGACCAGAGCCGGACTGTCTAGATGGACAGTCTCATTCCAACCCCCAGCGTGGGAAAACAGGATGAAAATAAGAGGTGAAAAGATAACGGGTAAGCGTTTCAAGGTGCTCTGGTTCACTGTTTTCCCAGATACGTTCGAATTGTTAACGATCAACTGCACCTGCTTGGTAAAAGTGGATGTGGCGCGCCACCAGCAAGAGGAAGATGCACAGCGGGCCATACCAACACCAACCGCGACGGGAACTTCATATGGCCAGGATACTTCCGCTAGAGGTGGGCCAGGTATACAGGAAGATAGACCAAAAACTCCTCAGCCGTCACCAGAACCCACACCGCACCCTAATCCCACTACCTTCATTGGTTCGGTTAAGCTCAACGAAGAGCGAGTCGGACGAGATGCCGGCCAGATCGCCGACGAGATTCTTAGCCACCTAACCTCCTTGCCAGGAGTAGAAGCTACCATCTCAATGGAGATTGAGATCAAGGTGCCAGGCGGAGTTGAGGGTCATGTTGTACGCATTGTCAAAGAAAATGCTAACGCTCTTAACTTTGAAGATGCATTATTTGAGGATGAATAGGAAAATTTGTTCGGAGAGTTTACAGGGACTTGTTAAAAGGTGGTAGTTGGCGCCTACCGAGGTAGAGATTCTCTGCTCCTGGGTCTAGTGGCTATCGGCGAAGGTGGATCGGGGTAACTTGGAACCCAACCTGAAGCTTGCAAGCGGTGGGTATGCTGAAGCCCGTAAGGTAGTGATACTGAAATAGAGGGCTTCACGAGACAGTTGCCAGCCTTATGCTCGTTGACCATACCGGTAGTTGCGTTTCTCACAGCAGAGGAGTGAGCCTTGCTGATGGGGATTAATCAGTGTTCCAATGACATCAGTAATTTGAAGTATTGTCTGGCCGATGGAAGGCCCTTAGCTATTCCGAAATAGCTATACTTTCAAGTATGGTCCAACCGAAGTCACTTCGCATCATGAGACTCCTATCGAGAGTACGGTTAACAACAGGAAGAGTGAGATGATAAAATCGATAGTCGTTTGCTTATTACTCAAAAGCGACACCTTGAGTTGGGAAAGGTTAGATATTAGGCGGATTTTCGCCTTTTCTTGATCCTCAGTTCCATCTTGTGCCCAACCTGCTGGATAATCACCTGGAGTCTGAGATTGTGTTGCCGTTGGAAGATACTCCAGCAGTGGCCTGGCAGGATCTCGCTGCTGGAAGCCCAAAGTAGGAACAGATAGGCCGGAATGGCCATGCCAAACGACTTTTCGATCCAATCTTCGTTTCGGTTGACCTGATGTTGTCCCAATCCCAGACCACTCTTCCGTTCCCAGATCAGAAGTTCTACCGACCACCTTCTTTGATAGATGCAAATCATCTGTCTGGGTCTCGCCTCGGTCAGATTGGTCACGATGAGTTTGTTTTTTTCCGGTTCAGGTTACGCCCTTTCCTGCTGAGTACCACCATGACGTTACCGATATGATTCCAAGACATCCGTTTGCCAAAGATCCAGCAGGTCTTTGGCGGTCTCTCGCCGGCCAGTTTGGGTCTCCAAGTTCGCTGGTAGAATGTGAGAGGTAGATAGGTGACGAAACCCTTCAGCCTCTTACCGTCTTCACACCTCCGAGTCCAAGCGATTCCAAACACAAATCGCCAACATCGGTCTCGATCTGGTTGGTTTCGCGGCTGAACCATCTTCATATTCTCTTTGGACCCATAGGCACATCTCCTCCGACAATGACGAATGTTGCCCTGCCGGAGGCTCAAACGGCTTCACCATCTCCCGAAACAACGCGTTGTGGTCGGCATGTCCCTGGGGCAGGATGAGACCAAAACTGACCGCGATCCGAGACACATCCCAACCGGCCATCAAAATCACCAACCGAATCCCGAAGGACCAGGTCTTCCCTGGCTTCTTTTTCTGGCGGCCGTCTGCAAAAACGTAGATCACTCCGTCTTCGGCAACAGGTAACCTCTTCATCGCCTCTGGCGCAGACTACTCCACCAGAAGGTGAAGGCTCCAATAGCCTGCTTTGAGCAATCGACGATGGACTCCAGCGAGATAACACCTTCAGGCCCGCATGAAAATCAACCAGCACCACATCAGGTGATGACCATTCTTCCACACTGCGGGCGTTCCTCGAAACATAGTCCCAACAAACACAAGGTCGGCTTGTCAACAATAGCATCGCAAATGGCCCTCCGCTTGCATACAATGGCTGAAATTCGGAAACCCCTTACCCTTCATGATGCACTCAAATTGGCCATTTCCACAACCCTTTTCTCAACAAGGTGTCGCTTTTGAGTAGTTTAGCATGAAGCCCAGCAAAAGTCATTATTGGCCTCAGCCAGTTTACAAAGATAGTACGCACCAATCTAGCAATGGCTAGCCGTCAGGCTGGGGATAGCAATATAACAGGTCGGCAGCCAAAGTAAATTCGGTTGAGTAAATTAGGATCCAGGATGGCGAGAATTTAGATCGCCCACCAATTTTTCATTTTAAGAGGCGAATGAGGATCGAAGGCAACCCGAGATTTCACCAAAGGTGCAGAAGTATAGAATATGGTCGAGGATAGCATACGGAACTACATCGCCTCTCGCCATCAAAGAGAATCTGCTATAATTTTGTCAGTCTCCAATTGGACAAAAACAATAGAGGGTTGACGGAGAACCAATCATAGTCTGGGTTTAAGGTGTTTTAAGCAACTTTTGAGTGCCAATTTTATGGCTGAAAACAGTCAGATTTCCACTGTGGATGATCCACACAATCCAGTAGAGTCTTGCCGAGGGAGTACTCGTCACCCTCACGAAACTGGGAAAATGTTGTTGTTGGAGTAATTCAAGAAGGTACAATGTGAAACTCGTCGTTAAACTTCTCACTATCTATGGTCGTAATTCCGTGGGATGGAGATGCGGCAGGCGGAGCAAACACGACGGCCAAGGAGGTACCAGCGATGTCACGATTCATCTGCAAGACAGTAGGCAAACGCGAATTGCCCCTGGGGATCAACTATTCTCGAGACTGAGTTCAGCCGGCGATTGTCTCCTTCCACGGTGGTCAGTTTCTAAGCGAGACGTTGCTGCAGTTTCGCCCAAGCCCAACGCGATGCTGTTCTACAACCCCGGCCTCAACTTGTAGGTCGAAAGTGTAGGAGACGCAGAACTAGTACGAAGGATCTTTCCACTGCAGAATATGGGCGATGAAAGCGTACCAACTTGGATCACCAACGGCGCCTGTCACGGTTTCTTCAACAACTTGCCATGGCTAAAGAGAACAATCCAGCATGTCAACGAGTTTCTTCAGTCGATCGGCTATTTGCTCCCCGAACTGAAGGTGAAACTACCGACTAAGGAGAAACCCTCAAACCAACACCGGGAGTGTACTAAAGAGAGCCGAGAGAACCTGACAGCCGAAGCACCATGAAGTTCGATGATGTGGAGGCCATGATGAAGGAGCCAGGCCTACCCCAAGCATTCCCGCAGAGCAAAAGGAATTACGATGAATCAGAAGTTACTCAAGCTCGTCTGCAACACACCTGGCATCCCCGGGTTCGAAGACCCCATTCAAGAGATCGTCGAAGAGATACTGCGGCCCGTCTGCGACGAGGTCCGGCGCGACCGAATGGGCAATGTGATCGGCCAGAAGAAAGCGACAAAGCCGCCGGTGGGCGAGAGACCCCTGCGTGTGGTACTGGCTGCGCATGCAGACGAGATCGGCATGATGGTAAAGCATCTTGATGGTAATGGGTTCATTCGTTTCGAGCCGGTGGGCGGACTCAATGCGCAGGCGATCATTTCGCAACGAGTGATAATCCATGGCCGCGAGCCTGTGAACGGTGTCATCGTACCGACTAACGGCGACAAGCTACCGGCAATGAAGGACATGCTCATCGATGTAGCATTGCCCAGAGACAAAGTGTGTGAGTTGGTCGAGGTCGGCGACGTCATCACCTTCGCGCAAGAGTTGGTGCGGCTCAACGACAAGGTCTACATGGGCCGCAACTTCGACGATCGAATTGGTACATACTGCCTGTTGGAAGCCATGAACCACCTCGGCGACACCTCTGTCGATGTGTACGCGGTGAGCACGGTGCAGGAAGAGAAGGGCGTACGCGGTATGCCGGTAGCAGCCTTTGCCATCGAACCCGACGTCGGTCTGGCTATTGATGGTAGCCTCACCTGGGGTGCTCACATCGGCAAACACGAGAACATCTGCGCCCTGGGCGAGGGCACAGGCATCTACCTTATGGATGGGCTGACAATCGCCGACCGGCGGTTGCTCCGGTTCTTGTTCGATCTGTGCGAGAAACACAAGATTCCCTACCAGCGTAACATCGGCGGTGGCACCGATGCTTCCGCCATCCAGCGGACAGGCGTTGGCGCGTTGGCAACTACAATTGGCGCACCGACACGGTACATGCATTCGACAGTTCAACTTGCACATAGCGACGACATCGTTGCCACCATAAAGCTACTTGTCGCATTCTTGGAAAACTCCCATCACTTGGAAAAACTGGTACGATGACTAACTCGTCGCCACCGGTAAAGACTATTACAATCGGAACTGCGTACAGTCTCGCTTGGGAATCAAAATGGGAAATGCCAAACCACGCGGAGCTCGCCGACGAGAAAGTCAGAGGAACGGTCAAGAACGTCATACAGAAGAAAAAACGGAACTCCTAGATGACATCACGGAGGAGGTGTACCAGAGCGAGGTGTTCATGGATACCGTGATCTATCTGATGAGAAAATATTCCGGAGAAGAACTGCCCTATCCGGACGGGAACATCGAGAACATCCTCGTTCCCGAACTTGAGGCCTTTCCGGACGGGATAACCGCTCCCTGCTTTCCCTGATGGAGGGGCACACGGAAAACTGGACTGATGAAACTGTGTCCCAATTCGGAACAACCAACCTGATGATCAAGCAGGACCACCTTAAATACCAGTATTACGGTACCAATGGACCGGAAGTCCTGTTCGATCTACACAGGGCACCATCTGAGAATCAAAATTTTATTGACGGATCATACTGAGTCGGTTAACCGGTTTCGTCAACGGTTACGCCGACTCGGACACGGCCCAGGCGCCGACCCAAACTATGTCAATGTAGGATATGGGAGTGGAGTCAGCGTGTAACCCGGCCATTTACTTGCGGCCCCATATCTTTTATGGAAGTAGCAGATGTGGGAAGGTTTCGATCATGCCAGTTGATTTCATGGTCTCTTCGACATCGTCCAGTTCCAGCGGAGCCAGCCGGGTAAGGTTCTCTATGCCGTTCTCCGTTACCACGACGGTATCTTCAACCCGAATATAGAGTCTCTCTTCCGGCACCCAGATCATCGGGTCGATTGAGAAAACCAGCCCCGGCTCAAGCGGTAGTTCCCGGTAATTACCATGATCGTGAACCTCCATCCCGACACAGTGTGAAAGGTGACCTCGAAATTCCAAAGCTCCCCGTACCGCTTTTTCGTAGTGCGGCTTGGTAAAGGTCATCTGATTAATCACGGTTTCCATTTCGGCTGCGGTTTGGTCCATGATTCCCGTTGCCATTTCGCCGGGCTGAATTCGTTTCAGTAGAGCTTTGTGGTACTCGACGATGAAACCGTAGAGCAGACGCTGATCAGAGGTAAAAGTACCATTGACCGGCCACATCCGACCGATATCGCTGGTGTAATAGGCGTAGTCAGGCGCATAGTCCATCAGGATCAGGTCACCATCGGTCAACTGGCTGTCATTTCGGGAGTAGTGACCGTACCAGGCATTCGAGCCGCTGGCAATAATGGCTGGGTATCCGCCACCTCGGGCGCCGTTGAGGCGAAAAACGTAGTCGGCAACGGCCCCTAGTTGATACTCTATAAAGCCGGCTCTAGTCGATTTCATGGCTTCTGTGACCGCCATCGCTGTCAGCTGACCCGCAATTCGCATGACCTCTATTTCGGCCGCGCTCTTGATCATGCGCATGGAACGGAGGAGAGGTGAAAGCGGGCGGATCTCGGCGTCGGGGCAGATTTCTTCTATATCCGGTTGATCGGTATAAACTACCTTTACAGTAGCTAAATCCTCTGCCAGGTCTGATAATTGGCGTACCCGGCTCACACCGGTTAGTTCGGCCACTTGATCGGGGCGATCCACATTGAGGGTAGGGCCTTCTGTTCGTTCTTGGCCCGGGTCATGAGCCGGAAGATAGAGGGTTGTTTCTGAAGCCCGGATCGTCAAACAGGCATCCGGCACCTCTACACCGGACAGGTAAAAGAGATCGTTGCTTTGGCGAAAGGATTCCAGATCGTGTTCCCTCTTTTTGCCCGACAGTAAGACCAAGGTCTGAGTCTCGACCTGGTCTGTAAGATATTGCCGCCGCCGGGCGAATTCATTTGAGGGGAAGTGGGTCTGAAAGAGTGCTATCGGTTCTATCGTCATGTTGGATATACTCCGCTTCTTTGGTCCGGCTATGAGTTTACCATAAAATGACTCTACCGGTTGTAATCCAGGTTTCTTGATCCACCTCAGTTTGCCAGGTAGAGTATTGCGTCTATGACCATCTGTACCATATAATGATCGGCTACTAGCCTGTTTTGTCTTTAGGTAGCTCAGTAAAGGAGAACAGTGGGACCAGAATAAAAGAGATCGCATGAGAACCTGGTTTGTCCTTATAACCGCCTTGGCTACCACTACTAGTAGCATCAGCCAAGATTATCGCGTCAGTCAGACCCCTCGGCTAGAAGAGACACAGCTAACTATTCCACAGGTCGATTACGAAAATGCGATCAACGACAACCACGGAGACCCTTTGCCCTATATCGACTTTTAAAAGGTTAAATGGGATCGGGTTATTTAGAAGGAATATCAAGCCGTCGTTCTGGAGAGTGAGTTTGTCACGATAACCATAGTACCAAAGATGGGACGAGTTTACTCGCTGATTTATCGCCCGACAGGCCACGAGATGCTGTGGCAAAACGATATCGTTCGCCCCGGTGATGCTAATAATGAAACCGGTTGGTGGCTCTGGATCGGTGGTATCGAATATACACTACCCAAAGACGAGCACGATACCAGTTGGGCCTTAAAATGGGATTACGAAATTCTGATAGATACGGAAGCCTGCAAGACCTTACAGATGCAAGTTAAAGAACCCATCTCCAGTCTTTACCATCGGGTTGATTTGAGCCTGGGTGCTGACAGTTCGGCGCTGAAAAGCGACATCTGTATCTGGAATCCAACGCGAGAAACCGCTAACTTCGCCCACTGGACCAACCCAATGTGGGTGCCAAGGGGACATAATCAGCTAATTTATCATACGGAGTTTATAATTCCAACCAAACAGATCCTGATTGAAGAGCGGTGGCAGAAAAATTTGGGCCCCAGCCCTCAGTCCTGGATTGAGAATCTGCTCTGCTATATTCGTAACTGGCCCAAAATGGGCGATCTGATGGCGGATAGCCTGGATGCGGGTTTCTATGGGGCATACTCGCACGATGAAGAAGAGGGGGGCATTCGTGTTTTTGACCCTCTACTCAATCCCGTGTTGATATGTAGACTTACGGCTTCAATCCGGAAGATATTCCCATGGGATCCGGGAAGCCGAACAAAGGATATGCCGAAATCTAGGGTGGTACAGTCAAGTCTTTCCCCGATCAGACTGCGTCATTACCCCCGGGTGATGCCATCGGCTGGTGAAAATGGATCTATCCGTTTCAGCAGACGAAAGGTCTCAGTATCGCTACTGAACGTGTCGCGCTACATTATCAGCCGATAACCGGCGGATTACAAGTTTTTATTTGTCCTTCCGCCCCAATCCATTCTGCACAACTAGAGTTGCAGATTGGCGATCGAACCGTTAGTTCTGAAGTCTTCGGCACATCACCTGATGCTCCTTACCAGACGACGATCAAATGGACAAGACTTCCAGACGACGATGAAGCTATGCTGATCCTGAACGGTGGGGAAGAAGAAATTCTGCGTATACGACCATAATATAAATAACGGAAGTTCTAGATGACAAACAACGACGGCAGATCAGTAAAGTTGAGTTCCATGATCAAGGGTCCTGTCTTTTTCCTGATTTTATGCTTAATCGGCATATCGGTTTTCCTGTTTATCACTAGCCGAGGAACAGATCGTGAGTATGCTATCGACTATACCCTTCCTACTGCCGATAAATGGGCGGATATCGGTCTGTTGGAGGTCGGCGTTGGTATTCGCGATATTACGCCTCTACTGGAGAACTACGATACATGGACCGATATTGACGGTAACGGTGTTTTCGATCTGCAGATTGACCAGTATGTTGATCGTAATGGTAATGGCACTTTCGACTTCATCTGGCTGGCTGGATTCGGTCAACAACGACCTGCTCAGGGGGTGAACGACCAACTATGGTCTCGGGCCATGGCTTTCCGTAATAATGGCGTCACAATCGTCCTGGTGAGTATCGACAGCATCGGAATTACGTATGATCGATATATCCCGATACGGCGAATGATAGAAGAGGAGCGATCCGATATTACTCATATCACCTTTGCGGCTACACATACGCACAATGCGCCGGACACGATCGGTCTCTGGAGTTATCGACTCCTCTTCGGCTCTCAGTTTGACGATGAATACATCGCTTTCCTGCAACAGCAGATCTATGATTCGATTATCGATGCCGTCGACAACCTCGTACCGGCCGATACCATCCTAGCCCAGGCCTATGTCCCCCAGGAAAACTTTACCCGTGACTCGCGTTCGCCGATCGTGGTCGATCACCAGTTGCCGATCGCCTGGTTCAAAAACAGATCGACGGGCGAAACTATCGGTACTCTGGCCTCCTGGGGAATGCATCCGGAAGGGTTCGGCAGCAAAAACTTACTGATTTCCTCTGACTTTGTTCACTACTACCGGCAGGCAATGGAAAACGGCCTGTCGGGTGAGAACGGATTTAAAGGGTTTGGCGGTGAAGCCGTCTTCTTTACCGGACCGGCCGGTGGTTTAATGACCCAACTCGGTCTTGCTATCGTGGATCGGTCAGGGCAAACACAAGCTCATAACGGTCGAGAGAAATCACGAGCACAGGGCGAAAACCTGGCCCTCCTGGCTGCTGGGGCACTGCGCGATACCAACACAGGCAACCGATTGAAAATGAAACGCCAACAGGTAGCGGTTTCGGCCAAGACCGTTTACTTACCAGTCGGTTGGCCGCTGAAAATTGCGGTTGGATTGGGAGTTGTACACCCGGGTGTCTATGGCTTGCCTTTTAACACAAAAGTCCGTTCCGAAATAGATGCTATTCGCATCGGTGATATTGAAATACTGACCACACCGGGAGAGATTTTTCCTGAGATCATTAACGGAGGCATCGAAACACCGAAAGGAGCAGATATTGTCACCGAACCGGTCGAGGTGCCACCGCTACGTCAGTCGATGACCGGTGTGATCAATATGAATTTCAACTTGGGGATGGATGAGGTCGGCTATCTGGTACCCATCTCCCAATGGGATCGCAAGCCGCCTTATACCTACGACTACCAGGAAGCCCCTTACGGTGAAGTCTATGTAGGCAACCCAGAGGTTTCACCGCTGGTTCATCAAACCAGCCTGGAGGTGTTGCAACGTCTACACCAGACATTAGCCTCTATCCAAAACCGGTAAAGAGATCCTGGCTATTTGTCGCTTGGCCTCTACACCTACCTGGGCCACACATATCTAAAACATGAAATAATATCAGCGCGTTGCCAATTCTATCTTATGTGTTGATATTGCACTTACAGATTGCAACGGAGCGATATTAGTGATATTGCGGTGGAAACGCCCCACCTAACAACATAACGATTGGGCCAAGTTGACTTTAATCGAGGGAAGGAACTGGGTGGATTGAGATAATAATGGGGAGGATAGGACACAAATTTTACGTGCCCCTAATAGTACAGGTACATTTCTTTATTAGGGCTAGTTAACACGATCTAAGCGAATCGACAATCAGCACCAAGAACCAGACAGCAGAAAACATCCGATCCCGCTGGTCCCAGCCAGAGAAGATCCGGCCAAATCCCTGCCGCCGGCTGAACAATCCTTCCACTTCATTTCTCTTTTTTCGAGCTCTTGGTCATACTCCCAAGGATCCAGGCGATTCGATTTGGCAGGAACAACAGCCGAGAACATCAAGTCTCAAGCCAGCTGTCGAGTAGTATCTCCTTCATCTGCTGGATCCATAATCATTGGGCCGCCAGCCAAAGGGCAATCTATATCTTTCAACCTGTCTTCTCCTTCAGCCGCATCACGACCGTTACCAGGGAATAGTCGAAAATCTGTTGCCCTACCAGCATCTTGGGCCAGCAGACGGATTTTTGTGGTCCATCCTCCTCCTGACTTTCCAATCGACGGCTTACCGTTTTTTTAAATGCCCCTGTCCCATCAGGATGCACTTTCACGGATCTGCTATCTAATCAATAGCCTTCTATCCTGACTGGAATGATTTGCTTTGCTGGTCAGGCTTCAAATCGGCCATTTAAGACTCCTGTTTTGGCCCTTCGGTTCATCCGCCGGTAGATTGTATGCCAATTTCCAAACTTAGAGGGAAGACCTCTCCATTTACACCCCCGCTCGGCAACAGACCAAATCCGATTCAGAAGCTTCCGATTGGATAGTTTAACCTGTCCTCTTTGGCCGGGTAAAGACGGCTTTATTTCTTCATCTTGTTCCTGTCTTGGTTCCATCATAGCCTATTATACCGGATTTCTCTTCTTAGTGTTAACAGTCCCTAGCCATTTCTGTTGGCGAAGATCTTATTGTTTCTGCCACCATTAAAAATATGAAAAATTATAATAATTCAGCCGATGTTAATTTCTGTATAGGAGAGGAGATCGTCGATTCAAAATCGATCGATTTATCTCCTAAAGAGGTTGCGAAAATCGGTTTCCAAACTAAACCGAAAGTGGGTATTCACCAAGTTAGCATTGGTGACATAATACCTTTGACTGTAGAGGTTTATCCCTTCTATAGCGTGGAATCGCTGAATATGATTTGCGCACACACTCATCGGGGACAGCGGGGGAGTGCAAATTTAACATTGATCAGAAAAATAAATGATCGTTACACCATTACAGCCGGTGGCACTGATTTCCTTCACGCTGAAGATTCATATGGGGCGATCTATTTGAAAGGTGTGATCCAGGGTAATTTTGTCGCCACTTTGAAAATAGTCGAATTTAAGGGACCTGTGAATCCGTGGTATCGGGTTGGCATCTTTGTCAGAAAGGATATATCCAAAAGTGTACGAAACCGAGCCTGGAAGTTTGGGTTCAGTCCTAATCTACACACGCCTAACTTTCCGGCATCCAGTGGGATGAATTTGGCGATGATTGTATGCACCAAGCAGGCGACAGACAGATACACGAAAGTATAAATTCTTTTCCTGTCTGGCTGAAGTTGGCAAGACATGGAGATGCGTTCACTGGATACACCAGTTACGATGGTCAGAATTGAGAACATCCAAAACGGATTGCTTCAGTCCCTGGTTTGGCGGAAGTTATGGATACTGATGTAGCGGTGGGAACAATTGACTAAAGACCAGCGTTAGTTGTCCTGGAGAATTTCACGTTGGAAATAAAAAGAGATCGCGAGTTTTCCAGTTAGTATTATGCTCATGAAAAATTAAAACTCAGCATTCTCAGACGAAATATAAGTTGAAAATTCTTCGTCAGGAGAGCGCAATTCTGAAATATATTTCTTGGGCTAACTAAAGAAATCATCTCACACGCCTCTTTGAACTCCTTGAACCTTTGGTGATATTCTTCATACAGAACTTCTCCTTAAAAAATTTCCAGCCTCCTTCGATCCGGTTTCGGTTGGGGATCGCCAGACTACGGGAAATGTTGAGGCTCCCTTTCTAAAAATTCTCTTGCGTTCGAGCCGCAGGTCTGCGTGCCGATAGCCGGTGTCGGTGATCTGCTGCGTTACAATGTGGGTGAGCCGAGGCCGGTCAAGACTTTCTACTCAATGGCGTTGAAGGATGTAATGGGTAACGACCGAGTCGGAGCTAGCGTGTACTTCACATTGGACGACTTTGGCACGCAAAGAGCCCTCATCTTCTCACGAGAGACATGCCTAGACCCGTACTTACTGCTGTATGAAGAAATGATCGATCACTGTCATTCGTTGGGGATGCATTTCCGGCTTCACGCTTGCGGTACCGTCACAGACCTGCTCGACGATTCCGTTTCTGTGAAACTGGATGTACTACACCTAATTTAGCCCTTTAGCCTGTGGTCATGGATCAGGGCTTCGTTGCTGGGCAATACAGGAACAAACTGACATTCCTGGCAGGGATAGAAGACGTACAATATCTACTGCCGAAGGGAACTGTAGAGGACGTGGTTCAGGGTACGCACAGGCTGATCGACACGTTCGATCACGAGAAAGGTGGTTGCATTCTTGGCACATCGAATAGTATCATGCATGAGACCCCACTCGAAAACATCAAGGCGTGGCTCCGTACGGCCGAATTATATGGTAGAGAGAAAAGGGAACCCCATTAAGATAAAGATTGAAACAGAGAGACTCCTGCTGCGACCATTTGAATTATCTGACGGATCACGAGTAAAAGAATTGGCTGGAGATCGGGCTATTGCAGACACAACCTTGAATATTCCTCATCCGTACAAAGGTGGAATGGCCGAGGAATGGATATCAAGCCATCAGCCTAAATTTGAAACAGGAGAATCAGTAGACTACGCAATTATCTTGAAGGCCACACAAAAATTGATCGGAGCAATTGGCTTACATTATCAATAAGGGATTCAATAGGGCTGAATTAGGTTACTGGGTAGCCAAAGGACATTGGAATCAAGGTTATTGTACGGAAGCCGCTGAATCTATGCTGAAATATGGTTTCTATAAACTAGACCTGCATAAGATTACTGCCACTCATATCACTCGTAATCCAGCCTCAGGAAAAGTGATGGAGAAAATAGGAATGAAGAGGGAGGGGATTTTCAGGCAACACGTCATTAAATGGGACAAATATGAAGATACCATAAGTTATGGCATCTTGAGAAAAGAGTGGGAATCATGACTTAAGACTCGGCTAGTTGAATCGACCCGTCAAGCCGCTAAAGGTATGCTTGACTGGTAAGCATACCTTGTTAGACTGGAAATTCCCCCACCTTTGACCGGAGATGGTTGGTCAAATATATCGGCGGAGTTATTGCGAGTAATCCTGGGTATCAATGGATTTTCATGATAGTTCCTAACGGAATCAAATTGAAAGCTGGTTTTCGATTCTGAACAGAAAACGGGAAATCATCGTAAAGACTGTTTGGGAGCAAATTGAGAACACCGTTTTACGCAGTTTTTCTATATGCGATTATGAGAAAAGATGGTGAATACTCTCTTGTTTGTACAGTTTATAATTTTCAAAATGGTCGAGGCTCTTTACAGAGAACAGATGTATCTTGATTGTGGAGGACTGGTGCCTGTCACTGGTTAGATACGGAGAATGACTAACATACTACAAAAGCGGATACCTTTACAGCATTTGCCTTGTAAAATCCGATCGGCTATCTCCGATTCAACAAAAATAAAAAGTTGCATGGTAAGTTATCACGTTCTATTGGAAGCTAATTCCACATAGCTTGTCACAAAGAGGTTCATCGCAACATTTACTATTGTTAATTCTCAGACAGCCTCCTAGGTGATAACACTTAGTAGCGCAAACAATAAATCATTGATGCACAATATTGTAGTGGTAGGAACCGGCGACTATTACGCCAAAACGCTGGCGCCAGTTTTAGCTCAACTACAAAAGGAAGGCTTCCTGAATGTAGTAGTGACTATCGATAGTGTTGAACGCCGACCTTGTGTCGCTTTGGCCGAGGTCGATCATCGTCGGCGAGAGCCTGGGATTCCATTGAGAAATTTGATCGCGGACCTGAAACCGCTTAACCCGATAGTCATTCTAGCTCATGCGAATCTCTATCATGCCACCGATGCTGAAGATCTTGTCCAGCACGGCTTTCGGGTGATCCTACAAAAGCCGTATGCCATCAATCAAGACGAGTTGCAGATCTTGGAAAATATCCTCGACCATTATCCGCAAAGACTCGCTTTAGTAGAGTCGTATCAGACTTGGAACACCCTGCTATTTCTATTTTTGGCTGGTATGGTCAAATCGACGGTCTTCAACTCACCGAACAGCTATGGACGTCTTTCCGCCTCTGTTAGCAATGATTACTGGGGGCAATTGAGATCACTAATTGGTCCACCTAGATACGTTCAGGTCAATATTCTGGAAGGGTCAAAAATGTTTGGTCATTTGGACCATCGAGGCCAGCATTTGATAGATCTACAGCAGGGGGGTGGCATGATACAAGATTTAGCAATTCACGCCCTCGCTCCGCTGATGGCTGTCGAAAATCTGATCGGCCAGATTCAGAACGCGGACTGCGTTCGTATCGCCCGATGTCAGCAATATCTGAAGATGGTTGCCACCCGCTTTAACCTGCCATTGAAACAGGTTGGAGAAACCTACGCCGAAATGCGGTTCACCACCACAACCAATGTTCCAGTGGTAGTACTGGTGGGGAAATATGTGTTGGGTAAGGACCAGCGAAACATCACTATGGTTGGTGAATTCGGTACGATGCATTGTAATTTGACCAATTTATCTGTCACCATAATCCTTGGCGAAGAAATCTTTTCACCCCTAACATTTGCCTTGCAACGACTGCCTCTAGTCCATTATACGACGATAAAAGAGGCCATCAATGAACTCCTTGGGCAGGACCAGATCCTAGAATACTCAGCGACTGCAGTCAATCTTCGGTGTCAGTCTTTGGCACTGGAGGTATTGAGGTCGACTCATCAATCCGTATCAACTATTTCGGTTTACAGCGATGGGGCTCAGCAGATCTTTGTTTGACCCTTAGCCGCCTGTATGTTAGGATTCTCGGCGATCGCTAACTTTTGAGAGAGATTTGATGAAAATCTGGTCGCTGATAAAACAGCTGTTTCGTCCACTGTTTTACTCGATTTACCGCCATCGACTTGAGCAACAAGTCGATAACTGGGAGATCCCACAGCATATTGGCGTGATTTTGGATGGAAATCGTCGTTACGCCAGAAATCTAGGCCTCGCTAGTGTAATCGAAGGACATTACGATGGAGCCGATAAATTAGAGGAGTTTCTTGGCTGGTGCGACGAACTGGGCATTAAAATTGTCTCCATCTGGATTTTTTCTCTCGATAATTTTAATAGAGAAGGCTCGGAAGTACATGACATCCTGAACGTAATTGAAAAAAAAATGCGGGAGATGGTTAATGATGATAAAGTACACCGCAACCAGGTGCAGATTCGTTCAATGGGAAAAATAGAACTGCTGCCTGAGAGCTTACAAGAAGCTATCCGAAAAGCGGAAGAGGTCACCCAAAACTACGATAAATTTATTCTCAATGTCGCGGTTGCTTATGGTGGACGGGAGGAAGTAGTCGAAGCCTGTCGTAATTATCTAATTAGTGAAACCGTGAACGGCAAAGATATAGATACGTTGATTGAGGAATTGAATGTCACCTCAATTGCATCGCACCTATATACTTCAGACTTACCGGATCCAGATCTAATTATTCGAACTAGCGGAGAAATTCGATTGAGCGGATTTCTAATGTGGCAGAGTGTCTACTCTGAATACTATTTCTGTGATACTTTCTGGCCAGCCTTTCGAAAAATCGACTTTTTACGGGCGATTCGAGACTACAATCAGCGGCAAAGACGATATGGCCAATAAACATACCTTCTCAACCTTGATTAAAAATCGGCTAAATTTAAGGCAATCGTGAGTGATCCGCTACAAGGCCAGGTCATCCGCGCCAGAAATAACTTTTATGACATCCGGGTTGATTCATCGGCTGGAGATTGCAAATCCCATCAAGTACCAAAAATTTTTGTCTGTCAATTACGAGGCAGTCTAAAACGGAACTTAAGGTCTGAAACAGGTAAACGAATCTACGCAGACCCAATTGCAGTTGGAGATTGGGTAAGAGTTTCTCCGATTAACGATCAGCAAGGTGTGATTGAAGACCTACTGCCCCGGCAGACCAAACTCGCACGTCGTCATCCAAACCCAAGTGGTGTCATCGAACAGATCATCGTTGCTAATGCGGAGCAGGTAATTATTGTTGCTTCAGCCAAGCAACCTAACTTAAATTACCGTTTCATCGACCGGTTCTTGATTTTAGCCGATTATGGTCAACTGGATGCGTTGGTTTGTATCAACAAAACAGATCTATTACGTCCCAAGCAACTAAACAAGCTAACTCAAACGATCCATCAGACCTACCATCCTCTCGGCTACAAAACCTTTTTTACCAGTATCCACCAACCAGAGAGCATCGAACAATTGCGAGAAGCATTAACCGATAAGTTCAGTGTGGTGGTTGGAGCTTCTGGAGTTGGCAAATCCAGTTTACTCAACACGGTTCAGCCCGATTTGGGACTTCGGGTGGGCGAAATCAGCCAGCAGGTTAATAAAGGCCGCCACATCACTACCTTTGTTGAGCTGTTCGACCTAGCTATTGGGGGCGTGGTAGCCGATACACCTGGTGTCCGGGAGGTTGGGCTATGGGGAATTGACGATCAGGATTTAACCCTCTATTTCCCAGAAATGAAACAGCATTTTGGCCAGTGCAAGTTCCGAAATTGCCGCCACTTAACCGAACCTGGTTGTCGAATTCTACAAGCCCTGCAAAAAGGAGAAATTCAGCAGTTTCGCTATGATAGTTATGTTGCGCTTGTGGAATCTGACGGGCCTAACAGTTGAGGGGGTATGGCCGCAACATAGAGTTGTGCTGAGCCAGAGATGTCAGAGGTATAGACTACCATCTTCTCATCCGGGCTAAAAGAGGGGTGTGGATGTGTCCACTGTGGCCCGTAAACGGTATCAACCTTCATCTCCATCCAACTAAGGGCTTTAGAGCGATCTTCTGATTGTGCAGCTTTAGCCCAATCTTCTGCGACTGCATATCGATCTTTCTTCCATTGGCTGCCACCAGATGAACTTTGAGGGTAGCAGATTGCCTGATGTTTGCCCGTTCCTACATCAACTAACCGTAATCCAATATCTGGATGAACGGTATCGCAGAGCACTTTTGTCCCGACGCGATTACTGCAAATATGCCAAGCGTTGAAGTCGGCGATTGTTTTCATCTCTAAGGTTTGGAGCGATATACGGCGAAGTGTATGATGCCAGTGACTAACGATTAACTCCTTTTGCTGACCTAAAAAGGTTTCGTGAACCAGAAACTCGTTATTGTCGTGCTGGTATAGGAGTCGATTCTCGGAACCGTCGCGCTTGATCGTCCACATTCTTGGAGCCGGATCACCAGAATAAGCGATTAGGTCCAGGATTTTGGGGTGGAATTGTGGGTGAATGATGGTCTGATTTTCAGATGTAAAGATCACTTGGCCACCTGATCCATCGGTTGCCGTGATCGTAATATGTGATTTGTCATCTCTTTTCATGGCTGTTACTAGCCATCGGCCATCGCAACTGAGACTGCACTCTCCCAACCCACCACCATCGAACTTGGCTAAAATAGATTCTTCCAAAGTTTCGATAACAATCGACTTGACACTATCTCCGGCTGTATAAAAAAGTCTTGTTCCCTCACCAGAGATGATGCCTGAGTAACCATGAACGTCTTCTTCATCGGTCAGTTGCCGGATTTTTCCGTCGGGGAATTCAACCTGATAAAAGTTGGCTCGGCCAGATCTATAAGAGGTGAAAATTAAGCTTCGTTGGTCTGGCGTAAAGGAAGAGGTTAAAAAGTAGAGGTTGTGATTGATCGAGCTATCGGCAGTCATCTGCCAAATTGGAGTTTCTGTTTGGGCATCACGAAATTGTTTCAATTCTGAGGGATAGATTGACCCTTTATTGTGAGTGGAAACCGTGGCCATTATGATCTCCTAAGGTGTTGTGCTTCAAGGCGCTTACTCTGGATGTCATTGTAACCCACTCCTCAGGTAAATGCAACGCTCACTAGTGAGTGGGTTTGACCCTGTTTTCCCTTGCACCACACCGGGGCGTGTGCTAAAATCCAATTTAGGAGGCAAACGGATGGACCAACTCAGAGTTGCATTAATGGGGGCTAGCAGACGAGCCCAGGAGTATGTTCAAGTCTTGAAGGTGATGGCAGATCGATTTCGGTTGGTTGCTGTTTGCGACGCCGATCAAGGGACGGCAACCGCTCTGGCTGAAGCGAATGATGCCGCTGCATACACCAATGGCGACCAGCTATTTGCAGATGAACAGATCGACTTCGGTATTGTGGCAACCGAGCCGATGGCTGTTCACGACGGAGCCGTTAAAGTTTTGGAACACGATGTCCATCTGCTAACCGAAACTCCAATTGGTATCGACCTACCTTCGATTGATCGCTTGGATCGACTATCGCAACTACATCGGGTTATGATTGAAGTCTCTGAGCCCTATTTTCGGCGTCCTCACGAGCGAATTAAACAAAGGCTCATACAAGAAGACCTGATTGGAGAGATCAATTTTGCCTACTCTCGTTTTGTTGGGCACGGTTACCACGCCGTTAGTCTCCTGCGGAGCTATATCGGGTTTGACGTGCCACCAACCCGTGTTTGGGGACTACAACGGGATTATGCGGTTGAGGCACATAACTTACTCTCCGGTAGCGAAGTTCGATCTGAACAGTGGCAGCATGGGGTAATTGAGTTTCGGGGTGGTGCGCGAGCCGTTTACGATTTCACCTCTGCCGCTTACCAATCACCTATCCGTTGGCAACGGACTAAATCGACCACGGAAATCTACGGACGCAAGGGAATGTGTGCTGGTATTGATGTTGCCATCGGTAACGATTCGGGTCAAGTTCAGCCTATTAGCGTCAAACGACGGACAACCATGATTGAAGAGGTCGAAGTTGTCGAAGCCTATGTGGTTGATTCCGATCCAGAAATAGTGTGGGAAAATCCGTACCGAACCTATCCGCTAACCGATGCTCAAATCCCGCTGGCAGATGGCTTAGCCAGTATTGAAAAATCGGTTCGAACCGCCTCCGCACCGGAATATGGCCTTTTCAACGCTAGAACCGACCGTGAACTAGATCTAGCCATGGCACAGTCCTCGGATCAACAGGGCGAAAGCATCGAGATCCTATAGCAAGTAGTTTTGCCTTAATCACGGGTTCTGGCAGGTGACGTTGGTTTTCGACCACCATCCTGTCGAAATGATTACGTTTTTGTTCCAGTTGGTTTGTTTCTAATGGGAGCAATTGCTGGCGGCCGGCTCTCCAAGGGCAACAAGAACGTAGCCCAGCGTCACGTCACTCTCTCCAATTTTTATTGCTGCGACAAATTATCCGACACCGTTCTATCAAGCAACCTTGAGGTTCAACAACCCTTTAGTTCTCCTGTTGTTGGTGTCATCTGGCACAATACCGTTGCCTTTTGTGATTGGATTAGCGCAGAAACGGATCTATCTTTTCGTTTACCCATCGGGACAGAATAGAAGGAAGCAACCCGTGGAACTGATGAACAGGAATATATCTGGGATAATCAGGAGAAGAATTCCAATGCCAACCTTGCAGAGTAGTCGAAGAAACAGTTAGTCGACGTCAGTTTTATATCGATGGTGCAGGGTCTTTCTACAGATGTTACGGTATAATTGGAAACTGCTACTAGTAGTGTTCTGACTGATTTTACCTTGAAGCCTACAAGTACTCTCCAGATATTAGGTGCCGGAGAAGCTAAAGCCGGACGAAGAAAAGTGATTTGCAGTAGATCTTGGCCGGAACCAAATAGGTATATACAAGAGTACATACTAACATTCATGAAAGGCATTTTTCCGCAACCTGGTAGCTGAATTTCGTAGAGTGTTGCGCCGGGCTCTCAGCCGATGAAACGCACAGGGTTCTTGGCCCTTCAGCACTATCCAAGCAGAATGGAACACTAACGGTTCTTGGTCGGTTTTATGCTTTTCATAAGTACTAAACTCAGCACAACATCTCAAAGATCAGGAGAAAGAGGAGCCGGGTATCGGTCTTCAGTAAATCAAGAAAATTACGCTAAAAAGGAGCGCAATATATGAAGAAAACCAACGGTAATCGCTGTGTTGTCTTTGTTTCGCTAACCGGGGATCAACAGATCAAATGCTACGACTTGGATCTTAATTCAGGCGAGCTAGAGTTGCGATCGACTAGCAACGCTCATGGCCCCTCCGGGGCTCTCTATCTGCATCCGTCTGGAAAGGTGATGCTGGTAGCTCATGTGGAGTCGACGACATTAGCCGGTTTTCGGCTCGACACAAATCTCGGCCAGTTGACGTTGATCAATAAAATAGATACCGGCATCAATATTCCGGCTCATCTAATCACGGATTGTACAGGTCGCTTTTTGCTCACCGCTTACTATGGTGGCGGTGGGGTTACCGTACACCGATTGGGCGATGACGGCACAATTGAGGAACAGGTACAGTATATCGATACCGGCGAAAAAGCTCACGCCATTCATGCCGTAGATGAGGATCGTTTCGTCTTCGTGCCGCATGTTTGTCCGATCAATAAGACCAGCCAGTTTCACTTCGACTGTAAGTCCGGTCTACTTAGTCCCAACGACCCCGCTGAACTTCCGCCCCCCGATGATCAAACCGGCCCACGCCATATCTGTTTTCGTCCCCAAGGGGATGTTGCCTACATCGTTAACGAGCAGGGTAATACAGTAACCGCTCACCGTTACGATGCTGGGACCGGAACACTTGAGATCTTCCAGAACATCTCGACATTACCGCCGAACTATACAGAGGGCGGGGCCACCGCCCACGTGGAAGTTCATCCAAATGGAAAGTGGGTTTATGCCTCTAACCGTGGCCATGACAGCATTGCGGGCTTTAATATCGACACCGATGGAACACTCAGGCCATTCGGTTACTTTTCGGTTCCAGCTAGCCCCCGATCATTCAACATTGATCCGACAGGTGAATATTTGTACTGCGCTGGTGAGTCCGCCAACATTATGACCTCCTACCGCGTAGATGCGGCAACCGGTGAATTACATGCGCTGCAAGACTACGAAGTTGGGAAGCAGCCGTTTTGGGTAATGGTGACAACACTGGATTAGATCGGAAAACATCCTAAACTAAAGGAACTTCACTGTCAATGGTTGTTCGAAACTTTTTGAGAACCATGCGCTGAATTTTTACCCGTTCGTTAATCTAAACCAGATCTACATAAAGAAAGCCTGGTCGCCAAAATCGCGACCAGGCTCGTTAGACTGACATCCGGAGATAAAGTCTTTCGCTGTATGGTAGATTACTTGTCCGCTGGTTGTTTTTTCTGCTCAGGTGAGGTCGACTCGACACCATACCCTTTGATCAATTCTTGGATGGTTGCCTTCATTTGCTGGCGGTGCTGTTGGCGTAAATTTTCGACTGCTTGACGGATCTCTTGGCGTTGTTCTTCTGTCAGTAATTTGGCCAACTGAGGCGGTAGCGCCCTACCAAATCCACCCTTCATCATCTGAGGGCCTCCTCCTCTGAATCGACGATCTTCTGACATTCGTTGTCTTCGACGATGATGCGATCGGTGACCGCCTTGCCGATAATTAGCCTCTCGACCGTGATTCCTTCGGCCTTTGCGATAGTTACCACGTTTCATCTGACGACCTTTGCGTCGAACGTCACCACGCCAAGAATGCGATCGCTGTCCCCTTTTTTTGCCAATTTCTTTTGGCTCTGTTTTTTTCCCCTCTTCTACTTGCTGCTCTTTCGTGACCGCATCTGGTTTATCGGTCTCTGCCATAGCGGGTAATGTGGTTACTATAATAGCAGCGAATAATATCACTATTACGGTTGAAATTTGCTTTAACACTTGATTGTCCTCCAAAATTGTTGTTCTGCTTTATTTAGACAGTGCAACTGATTATTTGTTCGGTAATTCTCGAAAAAATCAGGTCAGGTAGTTTTTTTTGAAACGTTTTTAACTCGAGTTTAGAGTGAACAAGCTATTTTCAGGTTGATTATTATCAGCCTGTTCGAGTTGCTCTCTCTGTTACTATTTCCCATTTTATGCCCCTTGACGCTGTTTTTCATCATAATCATGACTTTTGCCCGGATCCGGTGGCTGGAATTTTTGGCCTGTTGGACTCCACCAGTCCCTGGCGTCTTTGACCTGCGGTTCGTGGGTTTTCATGTCGCCATGGTGAGTGACAACACAATCCATCCACAACCTCACTTTTCAAACTCCTCAATAATTGAACTCAGCCATAACCAATCATCGTAATCTGAACCCAACGATGTAACGTCGGCCTGGTCGGTTGCCATGCCACCTTCATGCCCCCAGCCAGCTGGAGTTGATTGAACCTGGACTCCATTGACCGGCGAAGGCCGTAGCTTTCAATCACCTCCTCTGGCGTTAATTAACCAACCAGTGGATTTCCAATTGCCACTTTGACTCTTAAATTGAGACCAAACAACTCCAACCGGACGACCATTTAAAAACCGGGCTGTCAGTCTCTGACGGCGAGACCCAACAACTTGCTCTTTACCATCACTCAGTTTTCTTTCCATGGGCGATCCGTTTCGGTGTCTATTTGGCTCCATACTTTCTGGGTCAGCCTCTTGGTTTTATCTTTACTTTTGGCTGGTTCATCAGACAACCGGCCCAATAACCTCCAAACCACCTTCCAGCATTGACTGAATCCAGGTACGTCTCAGATACCAACTATCGACCAGCCCCCGAATTTTAATCCCGGAACCAGGTCTTGGCTGCAATCAACTGTACTGGCACGGGGTATTAATCTGGATCACCGTG
>JASMLX010000380.1 GCA_030748495.1 Candidatus Poribacteria bacterium
TGACAAACTCTCTGAACTGACCTACTGTCACTTCACGGACATCCATATAAAAGGCATCCAGTTCTACTCTATGTACTGGCCGCTCACTACTATGCCCTTCGTTGAAATGATCCCCCATCTCAAACGAACCAGCCGGGATCAGCCGCATTGTCACCCCATCTTTTCCCCAGATGATTTCTTTCCTAGCAGTTCCTTCGACAATGAATAAAACGTGACTCGACAACAGACTCTCTTTATTATCTCGTCCGGCACAGATCTGATAGACATATTGATAACCGTATTTCTTAACACTAACCTCAGCATCCGTATCCGTATAGCTGGTTTTATCTTTTGGAACCACAACAAGTTGTTGATTATCACGATAGATAATAAAATTGTCGAAGTCGGCCTCAGGCTTATCCCAACTCAAAACCGCTTTCCGGTCCTGGGTCACAACCCGAAGATTGAACGGATCGCCCTGCGTTTGAGGGTTATTGGGATCAAATGGACTCCGCGTCGGTAGCGGCCCTATTTCTTCATCGGTGCAGGTTAACAGTATCAGCAGCAGAATAAGAAGGAGGACGATTTGCTTCCGTTGAATCACAGTTGAATCTCCTCTAGCATTACTCGGGTATAACAACTTTCACCCATTCAATGCAATTTAATGTGGGGGGAAATAAACCTCGTCATGTTGGTTTTACCATCAATTAGCTGTGCCTTCACCCCACCCCAACCCTCCCCTTACTAAGGGGAGGGAGTACGGGCGATATGTCGGGGAAAGAAGAGCGACTTTCGTTTTGCCAGCAACTGGCTGTTGGTCGTTGGCCTACGTTT
>JASMLX010000381.1 GCA_030748495.1 Candidatus Poribacteria bacterium
CTTACACTGCAAAACTCGTAGCGAAACAAATGAAAGTTCCTTATAGCAAAAAAAGATTAACATCCGATCCAGAATACAATATTAAATTGGGCACGTATTATTTCAACTCACTTTTAAACGAATATAAGGAAATATATCCATTTGCTATTGCCGCATATAATGCTGGACCTAAGAGAGTAAAATACTGGAGAAAAATTAATGGTGATCCAAGCAAAGGAAAAATTGATTATGTAAATTGGATAGAATTAATAAAATTTGAAGAAACAAGAAATTATGTACAAAGAGTTTTGGAAAATGCTAATGTTTATAGGTATATGCTTAGTGGAAAACCCATCAAATTAGAAAATTATTTTAGATAGGTAAATGGCGGTGAGGGTGGGATTCGAACCCACGGTAGATTGTTACACCTACGGAAATTTAGCAAACTTCTGGTTTAAACCAGCTCACCCACCTCACCAAACGCACGATTTATATAACATTTTCAAAATATAAAGAAAACTTTTTTCTCTTCCTTAAAAGCTTTAATCATTATTCCTCTCGCTATTGCTAATATTATAAATCCTAAAATCCAATTCATAGCCAGTAAGCCATAAAATATATCCTGAAAATAACCGTTCATAATATTTAAAACTATCCAAACAATAATAAATGGAAAAATAACCATTCTAAAAAGATTCATGTAGAATATAAAATGGCTCCTTTTTAGTGCTGCAAATAATGCGTGTGAAATAAAAAATACTGGATAAACAGGACATATAAATGCAGTGATTTTTAAATAAGTGGATCCAAACTTAATTACCTCAAAATCGTTT
>JASMLX010000382.1 GCA_030748495.1 Candidatus Poribacteria bacterium
GGCTTGGATGGCAAGCGTTATCCCTGGGGAGATCAGCTTGATGCTACCAAGGCCAATTATGCGGAAAATGTTGGAACGACAACGGTAGCAGGTAGTTATGCGGCCAACGGATATGGCCTATACGACGTGGCAGGCAACGTTAGGGAATGGTGTCAGGATTGGTATGACTCTGACTACTACGATAGCTCACCTGCTACCAACCCACCAGGGCCGGGCACCGGCTCATACCGGGTGTTGCGGGGTGGTACTTGCTACTACAATACTAACCTCCTGCGGGTAGCTGGCCGCGGCAACAACTCTCCGTCTAATACGAACAACTACGACGGGTTTCGATGTGTGTCAGGATTGAATTTTACCTCTGGCCCCTCCGCAGGAGGGGTCTTTACCAGCGGCGAAGCCGCGCCTTTACTACCGTCAGAGGGCGAAACTGGCTTCAACTGGTTCGCAGACCTCAGCCTAGATCCTTCCGACTACACCTGGTCTACAGTTGACTCCAGCAGCGCCACCTTGACGGTGCGTCTGTTTGTGCAACCACTGGGCGGTATTGATGCCAGTGCTTGGGATTTCAGTTCTGTCAGTACGGTTAGTGGGCTGGCCGATCAACTGGGCAGTGCCGGCCTGAGCCTAGTGGAAGGTACGGATTATCAACTGTTGGTGGTAGGTCAAGACGATAATGGTACGGCGGATGAAAGTGATGATGTGACGGAGACAATCTCTATTCAGTTGGGTGATTTATCGACTCCAACATCCCCAGTAGATGGAATAGTCATCTCTGTTAATCCAGCCGAAATTCAATCC
>JASMLX010000383.1 GCA_030748495.1 Candidatus Poribacteria bacterium
AATTGAGTTATTCAAAATCCAAATTAACAAAAAGTCCTGAATACAATATTAATTTAGGTTCATATTATATTGCTGGATTAATTTTAGAATATGATGGGTCCTATCCTTTTGCTGTAGCAGCTTATAATGCTGGACCGAAAAGAGTAAAGTCTTGGAAAAAAATAAATAAAAATCCTCAAAAAGGTCAAATAAATTACGTTGATTGGATTGAGCTTATTAAATTTAAAGAAACAAGAAACTATGTTCAGAGAGTATTGGAAAACTATAATGTATATAGATATATTCTGTCTCAAAAACCAATATATCTTAATAACTTCTTTAAAGATAAAGTTTTATACTAATGGCGGAGAGTGTGGGATTCGAACCCACGGTACATCTTTCGACGCACGACAAGTTAGCAACCTGCTGGTTTAAACCAAACTCACCCAACTCTCCTTCTATGTTTGTAGTGTGTAACTTGAAATCATTGAATATTCAATATTAATCAAGTAATTTCATGCAAATATGAAAAACAAATATTCTATATTTTCACTAATAAAAAATGCTTTTAGCTATCACGAAAATTGGAAAAGAGCTTGGAGAGATCCTGAGCCTAAAAAAGAATATGATGCAGTAATTATTGGTGGTGGTGGTCATGGTTTAGCAACTGCTTTTTATATGGCTAAGAAACATAATATGAAAAATATAGCAGTTGTTGAAAAAGGTTGGATCGGCGGTGGTAATACCGGTAGAAACACTACTATAATTAGATCTAACTATCTTTGGGATGCTAGTGCAGGATTATACGATCACGCA
>JASMLX010000384.1 GCA_030748495.1 Candidatus Poribacteria bacterium
GTAGTAGATCCAAATTCAGATGATATTGCCATACCGATTGATCAGGACGCAGCGTTTCAGATTGTGATTAATCAGCATCAGATAGAGGCCGGTAACCTAATACTGAAGGAGGGTGACTGGGTCGTTCTTAACCCGGTTAATACTAATGCGAGCCAGTTAGAACATGGTCGGCTAGCTGTGATCGAGAAACTGGAAATCGAAGCCTGTCGAGTAGCTTTAGGTTGGCGTGGTGCCAGTAAAAGCCGTTTTCAACCTTGGCATCGACAAGACGCCCCTCAGCCAAATCAAGATTACACCATCGACCCAATGACTGACGATATCAATGCCAACAAGGCCTGCTTAGCTATCGAACAGGCCCAAAGTAATACCCTTTACACCTGGTTGACAGTAAATCGGCCTGATCAACAACTCACGTTTCATCCCTCGGAAACCGACACTTTTTTAGGCTGGATTGACCAAGTGGAGGGTGACAAACGACTAACCAATCGGCAGATAGAGGTGGTAACCAATAACCAGAAATTGCTGCTAGTACAAGGCCCGCCCGGTACCGGCAAAAGTTATACTTTAGCTTGGGCCCTCTTGCATCGTCTCTATCAAGCTTGGCAACAGGGGCGTTCCTGTGCTGTGGCCGTAGCCTGTTTCACCCATTCGGCTAGCCGAGTTGTACTCAATCAACTGGCAGACCGCTGTCGAGCCTTATCAGAATTGCTACCCGACTTTCCATCCATTCCGATCTACAAAATTGGTGATAGCGACCAAAACCGAGAACTAACTGACCAGGTTCAAACCTT
>JASMLX010000385.1 GCA_030748495.1 Candidatus Poribacteria bacterium
CAGCGAACTCCCAACTGAATATCCAGTTTATGATATTGGACTAGACACATTGGTCAATTATATTGACAGAATAGAAAAAGCAGGTACTATAATTTCCAACGGACCAATGGGAGTCTTTGAGGACCCTGAATTTGCTGCGGGTACGAGAGAAACATTCAATGCAATGGCTGATAGTAAGGCAATTGTTGTAGTTGGTGGAGGTGAAACTACCATGGCATTCAATCAAATGGGATTGGCAAAAAAAGTTGAACACCTCTCAACCGGGGGCGGTTCATGCATATCATTCATGTCAGGTGAAACTATGCCAGTTCTGGAAGCAATGAGACAGAGTAAGGCAAGGTACGAAGGAAAATGAATGGAGCCACCGGGGGGATTTGAACCCCCGACCTACTGATTACGAATCAGTCGCTATACCGAGCTAAGCCACGGTGGCCCACAGATGCCTCAAGAATATTGGATTAAATGTTTTAGGCTTCAAAAAAGTGTTGAATATCACTAACAACATCATCAGTTATCTCTAATTCAGGAATATAATCTGAAAATTTTATCGCACGATTATCAGTTATTATAATCAAACCTCTATCTGTTTCAGAGCGAACAACTCGGCCAGCTGCTTGAAGCAATTTACGGATAGCTGGTGATTCAACAGCAAATTCCCACCCTCTACCATCAAATGAAATGTCATAATAATGCTGAAGAGCCTTCTGCCTCACGCCTGGAGCTGGATAGGGAATCCCAATAATTATGGCCATTTCTAAAGATGTGTTTGGATAATCTAT
>JASMLX010000386.1 GCA_030748495.1 Candidatus Poribacteria bacterium
ACGGTAATGTGGAAGATGATAGAGGAGACGACAGAAGTGTCAGACATTGAGGACTTTCTGCAGGCCTTTCCGGGCGGCAAGTTTGCGGCCGTAGCCAGGTTGAAGAAGAAGCAGTTGCAGAGGCAAGATAAGGGTGAGAAAGAGAGCCGGCTGACCCAGGCCAGGCCGAAAAAGAGGGTGGAAGCAGTCAGGCCCAGCAGTGTAGAGAGGGAGAAGAAGATTACTTGGGGTAAAGATGGAGCCAAGATGGTGTTGATCCCAGCGGGAAGCTTTATGATGGGTAGTGATGCAGGGGAATCGGATGAGAAGCCGGAGCATAGGGTGGAGTTAGACGGCTTCTATATGGATGCATACGAGGTGACGGTAGGGCAATTCAGGCGGTTCGTGAATCAGAGTGGGTATAGATATGAGGGAGATTGGGATAAGGTGGCCAAGTATTCGCCGGGGGATAATTACCCGATGATTTATGTGAGCTGGAATGATGCCACGGCTTATGCCGAGTGGACGGGTAAGCGTTTACCAACAGAAGCGGAGTGGGAATATGCGGCTAGAGGGGGCTTAAAGGGTAAGCGATATCTTTGGGGGGATGAGATAGACAAGACAAAGGCTCATTATGCTAGTTGGAATAATGGGCGGGGAACCACCAAAGTGGTAGGCAGTTTCGAAGCCAACGGTTATGGATTATATGATATGGCGGGTAACGTTTGGGAGTGGTGCGCCGACTGGTATGGTTCTGATTACTATCAAAACGCGTCGTCTAAAAATCCGCCAG
>JASMLX010000387.1:0-433 GCA_030748495.1 Candidatus Poribacteria bacterium
GCCTCGCATGTCCTACATCTCGTCTGCTATTTGAGATCTCTGTCTTGAGATTTCCCCTGACTGGATTGCCTGAGAATGCCAGCGGCTAAAATTTACCTTTAACATCTATGAAAAAATAATTGGGCACAAAGCGACCTAATATAGAATTCTTTAACGTCGAGCAAGCAAATCAGCAATAGCTGCCAGCTAAAATCAACTACAAGCCAATCTAAATCGTTCTAGAACGGAAGAAATGACACTTAGGTGTTCTGAACAACCCTGCCGGAGAGACTACCCGCTCAAACAACTGCTAGCCAACTATCAAAATCCATTTAATCCAGAAACATCGACTACTTTCCAACTGAGTCAGGTCGGAGGTTAGCCGCAGGCCTATAATAATCAAGGCCGTCTAGTCAAAAAGTTGGAGCTAGACTGGCAAGAGCCGGCTACTATG
>JASMLX010000387.1:443-771 GCA_030748495.1 Candidatus Poribacteria bacterium
GGCCATCTATTAAGATGGAAGCAATACATCAGGTGAGTTGGTATCCAGTAACGCCTGCTTCTCCTGTCTCTAAACGCACCTGAAGTCTCAGGCGAATGCTCCTTCGATTGGCAGCCACAACACGCCGCAAAGTCAGTTCGAGCGGTCTTATACGGCATCTTTGAAGGGCTGAAAATCATGTTTTTTGCCACTACTGACAGTGTAACCGGCCTTCGGTCGGAGATGATTTGCCCACTTTTTAGGTTAATGATTGTCTGGGTTAGCTGTTCCGTTACATTGCCTGCAACAAACTGAATGTGGGGCGGATTTGAAACTAGCCCTCTGTGGA
>JASMLX010000388.1 GCA_030748495.1 Candidatus Poribacteria bacterium
AATTAGTCATCACACACACGACTTCGTCGTGTGCCTTCGGCTATCCAATCTCGTATGAATGATGATTTTGATTAGGTAGATTAGTCCAAATGACCATCTAAAATCATTCTTTCATACCTGACACTCTTATTTATAATCCTACGGGATTGGAGTCTACTCACTATCCTAATAACTATTCCTATAGCTACAAGGGAATTGCCCCAAATGGGATGACTTATCAATCAAATACTAGGATTTTTCTATGATTAGCCGAGATGTGGGTTCGGTCGGTTCTGCAACACCTGTGATCCGTATTTGTGGCTGACTGACAGTGGTAAAGTTCACTCCTTCGTCGCTTGTAAAGACCCGTACTTCGTACGGGTCAGGGGTAATTAAGGCGATAAAGACACACAACGAAACCCGCAGGGGTCGTACCCAACGGATTACTGTATTCGCGGCAAACTACGCTCAGAAGGTAAATATCGACGATCCAAAAACCACCCCGCAACACCCGGTCTGTACTAACACCTAGGTCAATTAAGGTTTTCTTCATACTCTTACTAACCGGCGTCTCAATACTGGCATGACACCATTCAGAAACGTTACCTCCCATATCAAATAAGCCGTAGCCATTCGGATTAAAACTTCCTACTGGTGCTGTGGTTTCATCCCACTTATCTTTGCCACCGGTTCCTTCGTAATTAGCATAATCACGAACCAAACTTTCATTTTCATTATCTCCCCAAGGGTACATCTTATCTTTCAAGCCTCCCCGAGCGGCAAATTCCCACTCTT
>JASMLX010000389.1 GCA_030748495.1 Candidatus Poribacteria bacterium
CCTATATTTTTTGTAGCATCAGCAGTTCTCGGATTTCTACTTTGGCAATTAATCCCAATTGTCGCTAGTTCCAGTAATGTGACAAGATGCAAAAAGTGTGCCTCAGACCATGTCGGCTCATAACTGGATCTTTCTGCGACAGGAAGACGACTTTGAGGCTAACTTTGAACTGCTAATTGATGCCTTGGATACCGATCTAGTTTAGATCAAAGAGTATACCCATTTGTGCTAACTCTGACTATCGATTGGAATAAAAATCAACGACGAAGAGGTACTGGCTTACATAGTCAAGAACTACAAAGTGCTGAAGGTTGGCTAGAACAGAGTGGTTCAAAAAATCCTCAGCCAACAGAGATGCAATGATTTGGTTGTCGTTTGGAATGCCAACAAGGGAAAATCTGTACAAGCGTTTAGTAGCTATAGGGTCCACTGGAATCATAATAGCCAAGCGATTTTAACCGCCAATAAAGGGGAAACTGCTGATCAGCTTATTCTTTGGGATTTGCGAACAGGCAGAAAACTGAGAACAATAAAGACGCCAAACAGCCGAATCCACGACTTTACTTGGTACCCAGACGACAACTGTGTGGCAACTATCAATGACCTTCAGTCCAATCAAATTTGGGATGTTAGGACCGGGATAAAACTAATGTCTTTACAAAATAAGTGTATAGGGTAATCGATATTTCGTATTCGGTGTGTTCAAGACTTTTCAAATTTTAACGATTACGATAGCATATCATTTCCTTTTGCTTATAATACCTCCCT
>JASMLX010000038.1 GCA_030748495.1 Candidatus Poribacteria bacterium
CTCCTGATGATAAAAAGTGCGATTGTTCAATCAACTAATAATCAAAAGCGCCAACTCGAGCTACACTACTATAAGGCGTTATTAGATTTCTTGTAAAAGTAGTTGTAGATCTTGTAAGAGCAAAGTTATTCTTGCTTGGTGGTGTAGTAGAGCCGGCCGCGTTGCTACCAAGCGGCGTACCGTGTCTCTACGGGTGGTTAAATGCTCCAAAAAAAGAAACAGCGAAGACTTTGCCAGAAATTTATTATACCATCAGTTGACTGGTAAAGCGGCCTTCTGCTAATGGGGAGCGACCCATCCACCAACAAGATAGATCCCGACCGCCAGAAGGATAACTGCGTTAAAGCCGAACGCAATTGCCAGGCAGGTGGCAAGGATCGTGCTCACCACCGATGCATAGCCGTTGATCGCCCAGGCCCAGGCAATCAGATTCGGATGACGTTGGCGCAGGGCATCAATTCCAAGTGGAAACGGCATTCCCATGAAAAATGCGAGAGGGGCGATGAGGCCAATTGAAACGATGGCCTTGAGAAGATCTGAACTGGCAAGGAAGCGATGGAAAATCGAAGGGAGAAGGTAGGAATAAAGGATGGCCATCAACGATATCATCCCGATAGCAAAGGTGACTGAATATCGTCTTCGAGGCGGTTTGCGGACTACTCTCCTGATCACCACCTCCAGTCGCCGGCAAGACAGACTTCCCAGCCCAGCGAAGATGAGGAAGGCGCAAAGCACGACTGCAACAGCATAGACCGGGTTAGACAACAGCAGAAGAAATTTCTGGATAAAGGCCATCTCTATGAACATAAAGGCAATGCCTAAACTGAGGAAATAACTGAAGACTTGCCAATATGCTTGTCCTTGACTCCGATCAGGGAACCGTCGATGGGCCATTAATGATGATGGGGAAGCCTGATGGGCTGATAAACTCGAGCTGTGTCTCAGGAAAAAGAGGGGTAGAAGGATCAAGAGCAATCCCGCTAAAATGGCTTGAACCAGTGTGGTGAAGAGGAGTGGATAGCCCCATTCAATGAACGGGATGGCGTTCCTACCGATTTCCTGAACCATCTGGATCAGTAAACTGAGGCGAAGAAACCGAAAGAAATATGGGCAATTATCTGTCGCCGGACGAATATGAAAAGGATACTCCCGGTAGAACTGTTTTCGGTCCTCGGACAAAATCGCTTGCGCCGCTCGAAAGTAGATCGGTTCAGCCAGTTGGTTGTAACGGTTTGCCTCCGATTCCGGCATCTGAGGATAATATGCGACGTCGAAGGAACGCTGGCGGCAGAAATCCCAAATTGCCGCCTGTTCGTTTGGTTGGAACTGCCCGTTTTTGACCAGCAGCGTTCCTGTACTTAAACCGCGAATCATTGTCAGTTGTTCGGAGGGCATCTCTTCATCAATATTTTCCAATGCTTCAACCGTCACGGCGAACAACTTGATCATACCCTGCGGTGGTGTTCTCAAACCGCCATAGGTAATCGAAATCAGTCCATCAGGTGTCAGATGTTGAAATAATTCTGCCATTGCTTCAACCGTATAAGGATAACTTTCACTCAGAGGGGTTGCAGCATCAGGCAACACCATCTGGATGAGGTCATATTTCTCCACTGTTGATCTGATAAACCCCCGTGTTTCAGCAATGTGAAGCCGTACGGGACAAGCTAAATCCGACGCGTAAATGTGCCCGGCTAAATCTCCGTGTTCCCTTTCTACCAATTCAATCACCTGGGGATTCAGTTCGACCGCATCGACGGAAGCGGAGTCGTGATAAAGCGCGTTGAGTACCTCACCGCCACCACCTGCACCCAAGACGAGCACGCGTGGTCTTTCAAGAAGATGATATGCTAAGGCCGAGATGGAATCGTCCAAGTAAGCCAGTTTCGACAGGTTACCATCGAAATCGGTGATTGCCGTCATCCCGTCAGCATCCGTGAATAAGCCCAACTGAGATGGTATCGAATGTTGTGAACTCAGGCTTAACCCCGGTGCCGAGTGGATCGATTGGCTGCGAACGACATGTAAGACGCCGAGCGGACTGTACCGTTCGCTCAGAACTGCGGCATCCGGAAAGTTCCGTATTCGACTTAATCCTTTATAAGGTGAAACCTCTATTGAGATTGGTTTAAGAAAAAGGTAGCTGATAAACGGTCCCGCAATTCCGACGATTAGAACGATTGGCCTCCAATGTATCTTACCCTCCCGGTACAAATTGGGAATCAGGATATTGCAAAATCCGATCATTGAAATGATCGTTAAGTTATGCACCGGAGTGAACAGGTACATAGTGCAGATAATGCCTAATGCGCCGACACCAGAACCGAGAAGATCAAAAAAGTAGAGCCGATTGACTTTCTCAGTGAACTGTAGTAGTGCCATACCGATACAAGCTGCGCCGAAGAAAAAGGGAATTGATAAAATGAGATAGATGGCAAAAAGAGATAGCATCTGGCTCGGTTGCCAGACCAGCATGAAAGGGTTAAAGGACACAGATTGGCTCAACCTAAAACAGCAGGGAACGTTAATCGCATAGATGATTCCAGCGATCGTATAGGCGGTATGAAAGCGCGGAATCAACCAACGCTGTGTGATTGAAATCATCGTGCCGCTGGCACCGAATCCAAGTAGCGAAAAGCTTGATAATCACGTATGCGAAATGGTGCCATTGGGCAATCGAGAACAGGCGCATTAGAGTGATCTCGTAAGCGATAATTGAGCCGGATAACAGAGAGATTGAAAGAAAATAGGAGGACATTTAGGTTCAGGTCAAGGCTAAAAACCTGGCTAATAGTCGAAATTTGGTTTTAGTTATTCGATGTGCTTGTTTTTTCATTGCAGTGACTCGTTTAAGCCTCTATCCCTTCGCCCTAAAGCAGCGATGTGTCCTTCGTTCCCCGGATCAAGGCTGTTTCGCTACTAAGTCGAGGATGGGACGAGTCAAGGGCAAGCCATGACTAACATTTGAAGGGATACTAAAAAAACAGGGATTTTCAGCCATTGATGCACTCATCCCCCGGCCTCCTCAATGTTTTCAAAGGGCTGATTGGGACCGGTAGAGGTGATTGGCTAAAGCGCGGTCGTATTCTGACCAGTTGCGGATACGGTGTAATTCTTTTTGACCCGAGCCAATGTTTTTCTTGCTTTTGACATCAACCAAGGTTACTCGCTCTTTGCTCCTTTTGTCCGGCTGTTATGCACCAAAGCCAGAGGAATGATGAGTAGTGAATTTTCAATTCTTTGCTGTCTGAATTGTGATTTCTATGATCCCCATAATTGTCAGGTTGGAATTCATTACCACAAAAAGGCTGTTGAGGCTGATGATAGTGTGAAGATTTGTCAATCTTCGCTCCGATCGGGTAACCTCAAAACATGGTATTTCGGATTTGCGGGCCGATGGGTATCTTTCGATTCTATTCTACTCTTTAACCTGTCAATCAGCGTCAATAAACCTCAAGGAGAAAAGATCTGCATCTTTGAGCTGAAATTTCAGGCGAATTGGCTGGTCGTTCAGCCGGCTAATCTCTGTACCGGATATCCAACTGACAATATGCTCCAGACGATCTCCGATGATCTCTGGACAATCCTCCGCAGTGAATCCTTCAATCGGTTCGCTACTAGCCGTTTGAATTTCAACACAGATCCCACCCGCCGCCGAGGTGGCATAATTAATCGATAACTTCGACCCTTCAAACGTAAAAGGTTTGGTTACCAGTTCGCCGCCTTGGTACGAGCCATATACGGAAACGAAACCGTCGGGCCGTAGCGTGTACCGCCGCAGGTGGATGGTAGGATATCCGGCGTGATGTTTAACGTAGATTGATAACTCCTGCTCTCCGGTCTGGATAATGCCGCGGGCTGCATAGTTGGCACGAGAGGTCCAGTTTTCCAGGTCGAATCCTGGCCGGATAAAGGCTTCCAGAAAGGTGCGCCTGAAATCGGTTCCACCCCGTGTCGAAGCCAGCAGGATATCGGTACAGTCGCTAACGTAATCCCACTGAGTTGGCGTTCCGATCCGACGAGCCTCTTCTTCGGTTACTACACGGCGCCCCGGCAGATACCGCGTCGGTAGTCCCAGATAGATATGAGGAGCACGAGCATAGGGATCGATCTGGTTGGTGTAGAGGTGCTGAAGCGGCTTGTCATCCAGATCCAGGTTGACCGGATCAGTCCAGTGGATGAAGTCTTCTGATGTCGTGCGGGCGATCCAACGTACGCCTTGGTGAAAAATGCGAAAGTAGCAAACATACTGCTCTTCACTGACAGACCAAAAGGCGTTGTTTTGAGAATCGAATGCCCCCTGGGTGACCACGGGCTCGTCTTGCATTTGCTTCCAGTGTAAGCCGTCAGGTGATGCGAAGGCGAGTAAGCCTGGTTTACCAGTTCCACCCAGTACCTTGTATCGCTGGTCAGGTGAGCGATTGGGATTGACATCGATAAACGGTGCCAGATTATGGCAGCCACGATTCCGGGCTAAAACGACGTTCATTTTCTTTGGTTTCATGTATTTCGTAGATGCCAAGTTTTGGACGGGTCCAGTGGATACCGTCTTCACTTTCTGCCACGCAGGTTACCTCAGTATCCAGATCGTGTTTAGCTTCTGCCAGGCCGCGATAGTAGAACCGAAACCGGTCGTTGTCTTTAAGGATAGTTTCATAGCCGCTATACAGCCCTTCCCAGGGTTGATCGAATCGCAAAACTACCTCACGCGGTTGTGGCGGGTGCGGTTTCAGCCGCACGTCGTTCATCTGGTCGATCAGGTAATGGTCCACAAATAGTTGGCGTCGCGAACCGATATCGATGAAATCCGTCGCCTGCAGGGCTGTCAACAGCACGGGGGCAGTAAAAGCAAGAATCGTGTATTGCATCATTTTACTCCAAATTGTCGCTCTATCCCAAATTACCATTTATCGGTCGACTTGTCAATCGGTTACCAGTGTAGTCACCAACACCGTGAGTAGCTTGTAGGCCGATGATAGGATTTTCACTTAGATGCGATTCCCCTCAGCCTTAATTGAGCCTACTTGAGGTTCTGAAATCTCGATGATATAATAGGGTTTTGACTTTCAACTCTTACTAAGACCTACAAAGTTCCCGCTTTTGGCCAATTGAGGTAGAACATTTTAATCTATGAATCAAGATCATCAAGCTGAACTCAAAGCTTTTACGCTACAACACGATTTTTTTGTTGGAATCGATTCCGATGGATGTGCTTTCAACTCTATGGAAGTTAAGCACAACGATGGTTTTAGCGTTAGCCTAATCAAACATTTTGGTTTGGCAGGAATCTCCCGTCAAGTGCATCAGGTTTGGGATTTTGTTAATCTCTACTCTAAAACCCGCGGTATCAACCGGTTCAAGGCTATCTTGCTGGCCTGTGATTTGTTGAAAAAGATGCCCAAAGTGCAGACTTCAGGCGTTTCAGTACCCGATTTGCCCTACCTGTACGGATGGACTGAAAATGAAACTTCGCTTGGCAACCCAGCACTAGCCATAGAGATTGAATCATCAACGGGAGCCAAACGTCAAGAACTAGAGCAGGTCATGGCTTGGAGTTTGGGTGTTAACGACATGATAGCGCAGGTGGTTCACAATCTGCCGCCATTCCCTGGCGTGCGGGAAAGCCTGCAAAAATTACAAGGTCGGGCCGATGTAATTGTAGTTTCCGCCACACCTTACGAGGCCTTGAAAAGAGAGTGGGACGAACACGAGATTACACCGTATGTGTCGCTGATTGCAGGTCAGGAGATGGGATCTAAAACTGAACATCTGACTATTGCTGCTGGGGGCAAATACCCATCAGACCGGATCTTGATGATCGGTGATTCGCCGGGAGACTTGAAAGCCGCTCAAGGGGTCGATGCTCTGTTCTTTCCTATCAATCCAGGTGAAGAAGAGGTATCCTGGCAGTCATTTCTAAATGAAGGAATCGATAAGTTTTTCAACGGTGAATTTACCGGTGAGTATCAACAACAACTGATTGACCAATACGACGGGTTTCTGCCTGAAAATCCACCTTGGAGTCAATGATGCAGATCGTCGTTTTCAATCCTTACGAGCCGACCTACAACCCGCTTGTTTCCGCTTTGCAACAACTGATTATCGAAACGGCTACCAATCACGATGTTCACTTTCCAGAGTGCAACCAGATCTTTGAAGAATTGGGGCCAACAACCGATATTTTTCTAGGCTATACGTCGATGCAGACGATCAGCCACTTGACTAGAGCCAAGTGGCTGCAATCTATCAGCGCGGGGATCGTACCAGAAGTGACTGTTGAACTCGCTAAGCGGCAGCAAGAAACAGGCAAAAGTATTGCTTTTACGAACGCACGAGGGGTTTATGCTCCACAAGCCGCAGAACACGCCTTTGCCCTGTTACTGGGACTAACACGTGGGATTCATCGACAAGACCGAAATCTACTAACCGATCGCTGGGCTAAACTACCGGTGATTGAAATCGGTGGATCGACACTGGGGATTATCGGTATGGGTGGATTCGGCCTCGAGATGGCACAACGCGCTAAAGGCTTTAACATGAAGGTGGTTGCCATCGATCCCTACCGAACTGATAAGCCGGAGAACGTCGATCAACTGTTGTCAACTGACCAATTACCGTCTCTAATGCAGCAGTCCGACGCGGTGATGCTGGCTTGCCCTTACACCAAAGAGACACACCACATAGTCAATAGTGAGATGTTGGCATTGATGAAACCGACCGCTTATCTAATCAATGTCACTCGTGGGAAAAATGTTGATCAGCAAGCCTTGATCAAGGTTTTGCAGGAGCAGCGAATTGCAGGAGCGGGCTTGGATGTTTTTGATACAGAGCCGTTGCCAATAAATAACCCACTTTGGGATATGAAAAATGTGATTATCACACCGCACAACGCCGGATTATCCCAGCATCGGCCTCGGTTAACAGTGGAACTATTCTGCCAAAATTTTAAGCACTTTTTAGCAGGAGAACCCTTACGAAATGCAGTCGACCTCAACCGTGGATTCTAAGCTCTTCGTATCCTGCCACTTAGGTCAGATAGTGTAAGAATTGAATAGAGCTTAATTGAGGTATCCTCGCAACTGGGTCGCCTCTGCAACCTTTTCGATGCCGACCATGAATGCTGCTGTTCTCATGGAGGTCTTTTTTTCTTCGGCCAGTTGGCGGACTTGTTGGTAGGTCTTAACCAGAATCCTCTTTAACTCGGCATTGACTTGGCTGAGTTCCCAGGTAAACTCCTGGATATTCTGAACCCATTCAAAGTAAGAGACAATCACGCCACCAGCATTGACTAGAATATCTGGAAATATCAACTTTCCCTTGTCCAATAAAATATCTTCACCCGATCTAGTAATTGGGCCATTGGCCGCCTCGAAAATGGCAGCAGCTTGAATCCGGTCGGCATTTTGCTCTGTAATTACACCCCCGATTGCTGCTGGAACTAAAATATCGCACTCTAGTTCCAGCAATTCTTCGTTGGTAACCTGGTCCGCATCGTCAAATTCTTGCACCAATCGGCGTTGAACCGGAAAGTCGGTCAGTTGATCGAGCGGAAGTCCTTTTGGGTTGTAGATTCCGCCGGCGTAATCGCTAACGGCAACAACTTGGGCCTTCATCTGATCGAGAAAGGTCGCAGCATACAGGCCGACGTTACCAAAACCTTGGATGGCTACTTTAGCACCGGTAACTGGAATTTGATCAAAATCGTTAGTCGCTTGCTCAATTACTAGAGCGGTTCCATGCCCTGTTGCTTCCGTTCGCCCAAAAGAGCCGTTCAGGCCGATCGGTTTCCCCGTTACAACCTCCGGTGTATGGCCGTGAATTTTAGCGTATTCATCCATTAACCAGGCCATCGTTTGGCTATCAGTACCCATGTCTGGGGCGGGAATATCGTGGCGAGGGCCAATTACCAGGGAGATTTTATCGGTGAATACCCGAGTAAGTTTTTCCAGTTCGTTAGTTTCCAATTCACGTGGATCACAAGTGACACCGCCCTTGGCACCGCCGAGTGGCAAGCCGGTCAAAGCCGTCTTCCAGGTCATCAAGGAAGCGAGTGCTCTGACGTCATCCAGATCAGCTGTTGGATGATAACGGATGCCCCCTTTGAACGGTCCTCGAAAATTATTGTGCTGAACCCTGTATCCATTGTAAAGATCTAACCGGCCGTCGTTTCGGCGTAGTGGCACCTCGACTGTGATTTCCCGATAGGGATTAATAAGGGTTCTTCTCATGTCGTCTGGTAGATCTAGTAGTTCTGCGGCTTTGTGAAAGAAGTGTTTTACATTTTCCGTCGCTGATTCTCTTTTCATCTGATATCCTTTACTAATCCATATAAATCTGCTATCCTCAAGTTTATTATAGGACAAGCATCAAGCGCTGTCAACATCTGGTTACTGAATGCCACTATCTACCGAGATAATGTTGCTTCGCTATCAAGCAGGAATATAATCTCTCACCACTGTTTGTTGTCTCATTTTTTAGCGGCAATTACTGATCGGTTCAATGTTGGCACAGGTTCAAGTCGTCTGGTAGGCTTTTGTTATTAATCTAATGGTTGAAAACAGCCAGATTTCACCGGTTAACGAAAACCGGTATAATTCAATGAAACCACAAAAAATAGAAAGGGAATAAGAAATGGTTAAGTGTGCGCTTATTAGCGGCAAAGGGATGGGAATGATGCATGGTGGGAACTTCCACAACCATGCTAATGCTAAAGTAGTGGCTATCTGTGACATGGATCCCGAACTCCGGCAAAAGGCTGAAGCCGAATTTCAGGTACCGGGATATGAAAGTATTGATCAATTGTTGTCCAACTGCGATGTCGATTTGATGTTGCTCATCGTCAACGAAACCCGCCGGATTCCACCGTTGCGCCAGCTTCTGGCCGCTGGACAGAATGTCTTTACCGAGAAACCCCTCTGTGGCCTGGAAGGGCAATTCCGCTTGCGCGAAGCTGATGCGGCCATCGCTGCGCCAGCTATCTTGGAGTGGCGTGACTCAGGATTAAAGTTTGGTATCGATTTCAACTATCGATTTATGCACCACTTCCAAAAACTCCACCAGGATGTAGCTGAAGACCAGTTAGGTGAAATCCAAATGGTGAGAGCGCGAGCGCATTTCAACTGTTGGTCTCATGTCATCGATCAGATACTCTGGAGCATGGGACGACCTGAATGGGTCAGCGCGGTCGGCGATTCCGAGCAGAAAGGAGGGTGGCAACGCATGATTCATATGAAATGGGCCAATGGAGCCATCGGTACGCTGGATGGGACCAACACTTGGGGGATGGAGTACCCGCTGGGCGTAATGATTGTCGGAGATCATCACTATGCCGAAGCGTGGGGGCTGGATGGTCGCTATCGTCGGTGCAAAGCCAATAGTTCTGACGTCGAAGAACTGTGGGAGGCCGAAGAAGGGAAACCGGAGATGCCGAAATCTTTTGTCCGTATGGCGGATGGTGTTATCCAGTCGATACTCAAAGATCAACCATTTCCTGCCGATGGAGAAGCGGCTTGGGACGAGTTGTTGTTCGAAGCCGCTGTATATCGCTCGGCCGGTAACAGTGGCGAAAGAGTGTGGCTGAAAGATGTAGAAACTTCAGCGATGTCAAGTGCCTGAATCGGACCTTTCATTTTAAACTTCCAACTTGGAGACAAAACGGCATTTGCTGAAACCTGCCACTTACCTTTGCCGTAGCATGTACCTACCTATAAAGGGGTACTGTTGTGGCCAAGTGGTATATAATCAACCGGGCGTCTGGCTCGGATGATCTAAAATCAGCACTTTTAGACCTTGAGCGACAGGTTGCTGTCTGGCGGGAACTGTCGCATCAGGATGCCGACAGAATTGACTTTTTACTTCAACGGAATGATCTGCTACGTGATGAGTTCCGAAAAGAGTGTCAGCGGCTGGAGCCCGGATGTGATCGAGCCGACGAGTTGGCTCGAAAACTCCTGGCTCTAGGTAAAGAGCGTAAACGGCTTAACCGTAAGCGCGATCGCACTGATGGGTTGGACAAGATGCTTCTGGTAGCACAGAATCATGTCTGCCAGTTTCTTCAGCAACAGATTGGACAAAACAAAGCGTCCAGAGGACTTCTAGACCGCCTGCGCAGTTCCTTTATCGGTGATAACGGCATCGGTCGAGATAGTGCGTCAGGGGCTAGACCTTAGTGTACAACGTTGTTTCGCCGCCGCCCAACGAACCAGCAACGGTTCTGTTGTCTTTGTTGAGATCATAGAGAATTTCGACAGTATTGAAATTCCCAAAACCGATCTCGCTTCCCAGACGGCGTCCATTCGTTTCGCCCAAATTGGTCAACCAAGATAGCCTCTACACGGTTGTAGGGGCTGTACCCAGTCCGGGCGCAGCCCCTACGAATTTACGAATCTTACAAATTCGCACTACCTGCTCAATTCACGGTGAATAGAATCAGACGCCCCGGCCTAGAGGGCGAATCCACTAGGATGCAGGTGACGCTGGAAGGTTCCAAATCCGAACATAGTCGGGTTGTAGTCGGTAACGTAATCTATCCTGCTCCGTTGGGGAATCTGTTCCTCTATCTCCATGCACCAGTAACAACCATTAACCAGCAACCGCCTTAGTCCTTCGCTAAGTAGATCGACCGAAGCACCCATCGTAGTGTTGAAAACCCGACAGGTGTTGCCGGTCTCACCGGTGTAGGTCTTGATCCAGGCCAAGGGCATGGTTGATTTCTCGGCTTTAGGCCCATCGTTTGGATCCATACCGACTAGAACTTGACCATTCAACAAGATCTTCAGGTCGTCACCGACGAGTTCCTTAACACTGTAGACATCGCTTGGCCCCCAGACATCCTCAACGCCTCGCAGAATCGGATGTGTTTCGTAGAGACCGTTAACCAGTCCACGGGCACTCTCTTTACCGTGGTGGCCGTGATGATTAATCCAAGTTTCGCCCAGTACCTGCCTACCGTAGCCTCCCTCAAAATCCGAATTTTTGAAATCATACTTGGCATAAGGACTGTCGAGGTTACGGGTATAGTTGAAGGCGTGAGTGGCTGTTCGTAATCCCATGACTGGTTTGCCGGCATTGGTGTAATCGATGATGTATTTCATCTGCTCATCGGGTAATTCCCGAAAGCGGGTAAACAGGATCATCATATCAGCCCCTTCCAGATGGTGCAACCCCGGAATATTGGTTTGCACCTCCGGATCAATCTCGCCAGTATCCGGATTAATGGCAAATAGGACTGTAGAACGAAAACCGTGATGGGTGGATAAGATCTGGCCCAGCATCGGCAGGCTTTCCTCTGAACGATACTCCTCGTCACCGCTGACCAAAACGATATGCTTACCCGCGCCGGGGCCATCGCCTCCCTGATATTCAACCCATAAGTCTGTCTTTTGACTCATTTTATAACTCCTTATAGTTAGAATAATTTAGAATAGTGAATGGAGGAAACAGTACTTCACTATTTATATTTTGTGCGTTAGTCTATACCCAAAAACTTTTTATAGATCTCCTCGTAGAGACGAACGTCGGTCAGAGTATCCTGCCCCGATGACCGGAACGGCTCGTTACTTCTGATATTCTGGATAAAGTGTTTGGCCTCTCGATGGTAGGACCAGGTCCAACTCGGCTTTGGAATCGGACGGGTGATCTGTTGTTCTTCGCCCGCACGATAGACCTCGACTTCAGCGGGTGTGTTTTTCAACAGTAGGGGTGGGGCCCAAGTATGAATCCATCCGTGCTGGAAGTAGATTTGCGTATGTTCATCCCAGCGATAGTGAGAAATATTACCGGATTCGAGGATGGCTCTGTTACCTGCCATTTCGAAGATGACAACACCGTCAAACCCGTTGTCATCGAGGTCGACCACTTTGACACTGGCATCGTCCCCTGCATCCAGAAACCAGCGCAGCAGGTTGATGTTGTGGGTGTATTGTTGTAGATAACTGAGATACGACCCCGCCCGGTCAGCCGGCAACCAATCGGGGATCGGTTCCGAAGCCCCCGGTTGTCGTTCGTTGGTGATGTCCCTAGGGGTGTCCAAGTTGCAAACCCAGTCACCACCAAAACCGTGATTCCGAACGTAGGTCAGTGCCCCCAACTCACCGGTTTGGCAAAATTGATCGACGGTAGCCTTAACCAGTTCGTTACCGGCGTCGTAGCGTTTCATGTAACCGACCATCAGTTTGGTGCCAGCTGACTCGGCGGCCTCCAGCATCTCTTCTGCTTGCTTGACGGAGACGGCCATCGGTTTTTCCATGAAGACGTGTTTACCGGCACTGAGTAAGTCTTTCGCGATTTGGCCTTGCAGGGCGAAACCGGCTGAGACTGCAACAGCTTCAATTTCGTCGTCTTTAGCCAGTTCTAAATGGTGGTGATACTGTTTCGGAATCCGGTATCGATCCCGCACCTTTTGTCCCAGTTCGGTCCTAACCTCTGCAATCGCCATCAGTTGACAATCCGGAATACTGATAAAATTAGGAATGTGAACCTTCTGTGCCATAAACCCACAACCTACATACCCGAGCCTGATCGGTTCCATCAATGTCAATCTCCCTTTACAAATCATCTATTCACAAATTAATCGTTTTTTCTGCAACACCCAATCCAAAAGATGGTCAGTCGATAAATCTCCAGCCAAAAATAATAGGGGCGAAAGAGTATTGCTTGTTCACTCTTGCTCGGAAAAAACCTCAGCGCTGAACCTGTAAATTTGTGTCTGCTCCGACTGCCAGGCGTCGGCGGGTAAATCGGCTTTAAGACAGGTTTGTGCTAAAAACGAAAGCCGGTCCAGGCGGTGGGTTACCGCCACCTGCGGCAGTAGCAGACCATTTTGTTGATCCTGGGTAATATACAGACCGTGTCTTCCGATTTCAATCTCGGTGATGTCAACGACAAGCTCGAGTGGAGTCAAAACCGATAGTTCTATTTCCAGATCCCCGATTTCATCGGCTCGGACGGGAGGGAATCGAGGGTCACGAGTAGCGGCAGCCACCGCCATTTCGGTCACTAGCTTGTACAGGGGTTGGTCGGAGGTGATTGTACCGATGCAACCCCGCAGCTGCCCTTGCTCGTAGAGGGAAACAAAAAGACCACAACAACTCATTAGCACCGGATCGTCAATATCGAAACTGACTGAAATAGATCTATCCATCTCAGCCTTGATTGACGTCCGAGCAATATCCAGAATTAGTTTTTGACTAGAGGTAGAGAGTTGGGTAGTAGGCATTATTGGGTGAACCTCACCTAAACTATTATAGCACGTTTTAGCAGAGAATAGAAATCCCTACCCTCAAAAACCAACCGCTAAAGAGAATTGATGAGTTCCATGGAGTTGTGAATGGCTATGCTGACGATAACCGATATTCAGGCGATTGTTACCGAAACCGAATCCATATACCAGTTGTGAAGGGAACGAAAAACCACCAGCGTGCAACGACAAATTCGGATGAGGATGAAAATCGACAGCAACCGTTAATCGGCGGTCCAGCAGACCTAGCACCAACTCGGCATTGGATTGTACTTGAATCTGCAAGCTGCCGCTGAAAGTCGGGGATAGGATACTTGGCAATTGAGGTTTATTAAGACGAGATACCAACAGAGTAGTAGTAAAAGATGGCCGGATCCGCCACTTGGCGCCAACTGCTAACCCAAAGGTGGAGCGCTGACCAAAGTTATCGATCCGTAGTTGAAAGCGATCCACCCGGGCCTGTAAGTCAAACTGTGCCTTGCTGATGGTCACTGCTAGCGTCTGTAGATCTTCAGCATAAGTTTGTGTTCCGAACTGCTGCCAATCGGTCTCTATCTCCACCTTGAAAGGCGTTCCAAGACGGAAGCGATAAGAAATGAAATGTTCGGTTAACGTTGGGGCGGTAAACGGTTTAGAGAAGGTGGAGAAAAAACGGTGTGTGGCGGGCTCAGAAGGAGAGGATGAAAAGCCGATGCCACACCAGACCTGCGTCGCATACGACAAGCGATCAAAAGCGGCATCGGCTGAGATATTCCAAGCTACTCCCCAGATAATAATTGTCAGGAAGAGGTTGGTTGGTCGAAGTCTCACATTACGAAACGTCCAGCAAAGATATTGTTACTGGGCAATCCGCGATTCCACCTAACCGACAATACTTCATCTTGATAGCGATAGGTTTCGGATTTACCGACGATCGGTTGGTCTATTTTCTCCAGCGGTCGGTACCAGATCTGATGTGGCTGGGTACACTCGTAGCAGGGAAATCGAGAGACATCCAGTGCTAAGATCTGACCTACCTGGAGTTTGTAGTTCAGGCCTATCTTACTGAAATCAATTTCAACCTTCTTGACTGCCACCACTTGACCTACTATAGTCGATCGCTTTGTTTTCATTAGATCCACGACCGCTTGCTGTTGCATCGGCGTGGCTTGTGGGTCGAGGTATAACACACTCCGTCGGGCATTCTGATTTAGATCTAAGTTCTGATCTGCGCTGACCACTGCAACTATGGTTAAACCGCTTAACGAAACGCTGTTCCAGGTGCCAGACTCGATCTGCCAGACCAGTGTAGCCTCTCTGCCACCTTCAACATAATCAGAACCGAAATGACAGGCACCGGTATAGACATCGACCGAGCGTGCCTCCAAGTACTCGCCCTCAATTTCAGCCGTTGTAACGGCCGTCGCTAGATGGAAGACGATGAGTAAACAGGCGACGATTGTTAACTGCGCTCGTCCAAACTCCACAACTCTCATTTTCACCTCTCAATTTCTAAAGATAGAAGAAACGATGTATACGCTATTTCTTATGTTAAAGATTATACTAGAGGATTAATCTAAAATCAACAACACATTCTCTGTGATGAGGTTTTACTGCCTCGACAAACGTGTTATAATAGCCGCATTTTGTAGGAGATATCGTATGCCCTTATCATCACACAGTATCGCCATGCTCGGCACCGGCTTTATCGCCGATTTCTATACTACTACACTTCACGGTCAACGCGGTGTAGATCGAGTAAAAGTTGTCTATTCTCGAACTGAAGACAAAGCCCAAGCTTTTCAAGAAAAGTGGAATGTACCACACGGAACAACCAGTTTAGAAGAAGCCGTCAATCGAGACGACATCGATACTGTTATCATCGGCTTGCCTAACCATCGACACGAGGAGGCGGTTCTGGCCGCCGCCGCCGCGGGAAAAGCGGTTATGTGCACCAAACCGCTGGGGCGGAATGCGGTCGAGGCTAAGCGAATGTTGGAGGCCGTCGAAGAAGCAGGCGTATTCCACGGCTATTTGGAAGATCTGGTCTACCCCCCCAAAACACTGAAAGCCATTCAATCGGTACAAAACGGTGCGCTGGGTAAGGTGCTATGGGTTCGGTCACGAGAGACCCATCCAGGACCGCACAGCGACTGGTTCTGGAACAATGAGATGGCAGGTGGTGGGGCAATTATCGACATGGGGTGTCACTGTGTGGAGATTATCCGCAACTTCATCGGTAAAGGCGTGCGGCCTGTGGAGGCAATGTGCTGGACCGATACGCTGGTTCACCCGATTGAGGCTGAAGATCACGGTATCGGCTTGATCCGCTTTGAAAATGGTGCGATGGGTCAATTTGAGGTCAGTTGGGCTTTCCGCGGCGGAATGGACCTCCGCGACGAAGTTTCCGGGTCGGAAGGAACCATTTGGCTAAACCACTGGCTGAGAACCGGCTATGAGATGTTTACCTCTGTTGGGCAAGGTGGTTACGTGGCTGAGAAAGCCGAAGGTGACACCGGTTGGCTATTTCCAGTTGGTGATGAAGCGGCTGAACTCGGTTATACCGATATGTTCAAAGAGATGTTTAACTGTTTGGATGATGGTACAGAACCGATGGAGACTTTCTACGATGGATATGTTGTCAATGCCGTTATCGACGCTTGTTATACATCCGCTCAAACTCGACAGTGGGAATCCATTGAGCTAGAACTTTGGCAAGGAGACGAATCGGTTGAACATGTTCGTACTATAACTGAAGTCGATGGAAAGATCCTAATTAAGACCGAAGTAATGCCAGATGGCCGAACCAAGCAGATCTTAAAAGATCCGGATACAGGCTTGATTAGTGAAGAAGTGCTGTAGTCAGCGAACTGGCAAGATTGAGCACTTCTCCAAACCTACTTGTCCACCAAGCAGCGAAGACGCTTATCTGAGATTCGACCGTCTCTGAAAATCGAATTGATTATTCTGCCCCTGCCTTGTGACGGACGTCGGACAAGAAATTTACAGGTGGTTAATCAGCGGAAGCTCGAATCGGTAATTCAAACTATCGTTTGTCTTGTAAAAAGGTGAGATGGATATGATACGAAAACGGTTTAAATCTAATCTTCGAGAAGATAGATATTGCTTCACATCTCTAGTCCTTCTATTTGCAGGGCTTTGGATGACCGTCCTCGTTGAAGCTGAAACGAGCACTGAGCCGACACCAGAGATCGGTACTAGTAAGTCCGATCTTACTGATAAGGATCGTGCAGATCTACAGAACGAACTCAAGCGATTAGGAGGTGAGCTAAAGCTGTTAGGCCAGCAGATCGGAGGGAGTATTGCACCACTCGATTTGGATCTCAGTGGGACATCTTCTGACCAACCGACGACAGCCGAGACTGTTAGCCGTGTACAGTCGATACAGAAGCGAATGCGAGAGATTCAGCGACTCTTTCCTGGCCAAACCCGGCGAATTCCACCTTTGTCTAAAGCTCAAATAACTGCCAGAATTGAAACCTTACGAACAGAAATCGGAGAATCGAGCCAAGGTATTGAGGCTCTCGCCAAATCAAATCCGGGTGCGGAGGAGGTTCGTGTTCTACAGCGGCAATTACGCCACAAACAACGAACGCTCAATTGGTTGCTGGGTCAGCAACGACGATTCTCTGCGGTGGCCTCATCGAAAAACAATGCCGCAGCAGAGAATCCAGCTCAAGAAAAAACGGTTACTGTTGGGACTAAAGAGGAAGATGCTGAGTTAAAATCAGCACAGACCTATGAACTGATAGAAGCAACCGAATTTGACGAAGCCACAGGGGTATTCGATCTCAAAGAGTTAGATTTTTTTAAACTTCACCATATTTTAGCGACTGAGGCTATTGAGGTCATAACACCGTTTCTGAGTCCTGACAATACAGCAATTGTAGCCGATTTGAATACCAACTCGATCATTGTAAAAGATCTACCACATGTTTTACTCGATATTGATCGGATTCTGGTTTATATCGATAGATCGGTGACAACACAACCCGTAGGTAAAAAAGAGGTCGACCATTCGAAAGAAAAATGATCGTCCTGATCGTGGGATCATTTTACCTGTCAGTGTCGCTGGATGGCTACACCTGCACTGGTCGGCGACATCACTATTTAGCGTAACCGCCCCTTTTGTTGGGCTTGCGAACATCTTCGTAAAAGCTATTTAGGTTTCGTAATGCTCCCTCTCTTTCTCGCATAGTTTTTTTAGAATGACTAAATTCTCAGTAGAAAGATTCATCTTCGTGAACAGTAACATGAATCTGCTCATTCGTCGTAATTTCTCACCCCTTTCGATCGTCGCTCCAGCCCCAGTTCTTCAGTAAAATGTCGCTTTGCTAACAAGTTAGTATAATTATATTGTCAACATAACGTACAAGGCAATTTGGTTTCCTTCGGCTAACCTCTAACCGATGTTCATGTGCAAATCTATAGTCTATCTATCGTTTGCTGTTCTACAGCAATGGTGGACCAGAAACCAGCATCGAGCATACCTATTGGGCCTGGTCTATCTTCTGTTAATGGGCACAGGATCTGGCTTCATAGGAGGGCGGGTGGAAGCACAGATTGATAAATGGACAACGATTGTACCGATAACAACAGGGCTGACCACTCAACCCAGTATTCAAGCACAAGGGAATAATGTGTTTATAGCCTGGTCTGATAGTCGTTTGGGAGCCTCAGAGATCTTTTTGCGCCGCAGTACAGATGGTGGGCAAACCTGGGGGTTAGAACAACGCATCACAGAAACTATCGCTGATAGTGTATCTCCTGACCTGGATGCCGACCGCCGCTATCTCTATCTGGTCTGGCAAGAAGATCAGAGGATTAAGTTCGCTCTTTACGATGGCCTACAGTGGCAACGCCAAACTGTATTGTCAGAAGCGGGACATCGACCTAGAATCGCAGTGACCAAAATTTTCCCGAATAATTTCATCTATGTTGTCTGGGAGCGGGTGAGCAGGCAGAGTCTGGAGGCTAATCAACCGTCTCAATCATCGCTTACCCAAGCTGAAATTGTTATCAGTGACGATCAAGGTCTAAGCTGGCAGAAGGTTCGCCCTCTGACTTCAGTACAGTGGGAATCGGCCGAACCTGACGTGGCGGCTGGTTTTCAGTTAGCCGTCGTTGCTTGGCGAGATCACCGGGAAGCGACATCGCAAATCTACGCCAAACAGTATCAGGAATTCAAAGCCAGCCCTGATTGGCGGTTATCCTCTCCAGGTAACGCACGCCGACCGGCTGTGGCCATGAGCCGGACCGAGAACCCTTTCGCTCCTACTCGTTTGGCCAATAGCACCTCCTCCTTTCCCATGACAGCGGTTGCCTGGGAGTCGCGGCGTTATCAAACAGATCCCGCTGATATTTGGGTGGCCGAGATTCTACTCAATCAGGATTTGAGCCTCTATCAGATCTCCGATAATTCCGCTGAGTCAGTCTCCCCACAGATAGATCTTAGTTCTGACCAAACTTGGTTATTTTGGCGGGATGGGAGCTCCGGTAACTGGGAAATCTACTTCTCCCAACATCAGCGGAACCAATGGTCGAAGAATCGTTCGTTTCTACCCAAAGATCATGTCGCTTCGCTAAACAAATCAGGACATAATCCTACCTTCCCAACAGTTTCGATTTCTCAAGATCAGGTCCATTTCGTTTGGATAGAATCTGCCGGAGAGACCATGTCTTTGGCCCCGGCCGGACAGGCTCAGACCAGGCTGTTCTATCGCCGATACGACACCCAACCGTTACCAATACCATCACGCCCTATACACATCGATCTGGATGCACCGTCGGGATTCGACAATGACCGAAACTTGACTTTTATATGGCAGAAACAAGAGGGGAAAATAAATTACCAGATCTGGGCTTCAATTAATCAGGCCAGCTTTCAGCAGATTGGTCAAACATCCGATTCCCGTTTTGAATTTCAGCCTACCGCCAATGGGGTGTCTTATCGTATTCGAGTTCGTGCGGCCGATGCGGTTGAAAATTGGAGCGATTTTTCACCTCCTTCGGTTGCCGTCTATGTTGACTATCGGCCACCGCAACTTAAATTTCACACCCCTTCTACAAATGAAGTCCAAATGCCAGTCATCGTTTCTCCTCGAGTTATGGTGACAGCCACCTGCCTCGATGATAATTTGACCAGTTGTCAACTTCGCCTAGGTACCGGTCGCATACCTACCCTTTCGGACACCTGGCAGAATCTGGGATCAGCCATCAGAACCCCTTTTACTCGTGAGCGCATCTATGTTTGGGATACCACAGATCTGGACGGCATCTATACTTTATCGCTAACGGCCACAGACACGGCCCAAAATCGTACCACGATACAATCGACTGTTATTATCGATAATCGGCAACCATTACCAATTTCCGGTGGTAGCAGTGCTTCGTTAACAATGGGAGATCTGCCCGATATTTCTTACTATACACCTGCCTGGTCGCCAGAGGGGAATCGGATTGCGTTCTCCAGTAATGCAGCCGGATCTGTTGACATCTGGATTTTGGAGCTACAAAACCGGTCACGACAACGGTTGACCAGAGATAAATGGATCGATCTACATCCGTCCTGGCATCCAGATGGGCAGACGATTGCCTTTCAGTCTCAACGTCCTCAACCCAAAGATACCGGAGAATTGAACTGGGAGATTTGGTTAATAAATGCCGACGGGTCAGGTCTACGCCAGCTACTCGACCAACCGGCACAGATGCCGAGTTGGTCACCAACAGGAGATCAGTTAGCGGTAGCGATAGAACAAGCTGGCGACTACGAGATTTTTCTAGCCAGTTTTGACGGTCAGCCAACTAGTTTACTGCAGTTGACGCGGAACAACCATCAAGATCTCTTTCCGACCTGGTCTCCTGATATGATGCAAATTGCTTATCAATCAAACCGGACAGGAAATTGGGATATTTGGTTGACAAACATTGACCGAACCGATGACGCCGCAGAACAATTGTTGCGTCAGAGCTTTGCCAACGAAACCCAACCTCGATGGTCCCCTAACGGAAAACACTTACTATTTTTGACCGATAGAATGGGAGGGTATCAAGTCGCTGATGCCATATTTCCCCAATCAGGCCAATCTCCGGTTGGATCAAAGACAGGTCTAAATCCGACCGTTCGCTCCCCAGCCAGACTGTCACCGCCTAGTGTCCCGGTAGTATCAGCGAATTGGTCCTCAGACGGAAAACACCTAATTTACCAATCCAAAGATCAGCTGTACACCGTTCCGATCGTCTTTCCCACTACCGAAGTGGAAGCCCAGATTATTACCCCTTACAACCGGGGCCTCGTCTCTGGAAAAGTAGATCTATTCGGACTAGCACGAGGGCACCAATTTCAAGAGTTTTATCTTGACTACACTAGCGCCATTTCGTCTCAATTTTCTGATCAAGTGGACTCTCCATCGAGTCGTGGACAGGCTTGGATTCCAATCGGTGGTAGGTCTACTCAACCGGTCAACGAAGTCGGTTTTCTGGGGCAATGGGACACTCGACGTTTGAATGGTGAGTATATCTTGCGCCTAACGGTAGTGGCCAGCAGTCCCCCGGTCGAGCCAACCGGAGGCTGGAAGGAGGTCGAAGATCTACAAACTGTATTTGTACAAAACGGGAGACCAGTCTTGGAGATTCTCTCGCCTTTCGATGGTACAGTCACCAACGAGCAGACTATACAGTTGCGAGGTCGAACTTCAGCTTACGCCCAACTCTATTTAAACGATCAGCAAATAGAACCGGACTATAGCGGAGATTTTGCCATCCGGCTGTTGCTACAAAAGGGGAAAAATCAGTTTAATCTACGCGCTACTTCCTCCATTTTGGGAGAGACTCGCGCCAGCCGAACAGTCTTTCGAGATAGCCAACCACCAGAACTAACGTTGAAAACCCCCGCCGACTTCTCGGTTAGTCCGGTCCCCTACATCCTCGTTGCCGGTACAGCTGATAGTATCAAACTGGATATTCGTCAAGGCACAAGGGACACAAAGTCCTCAGCAAATACCGTCATACCGGTGCAACCAGATGGGGCTTTCCAGCGATGGATTGGGCTCCAACTCGGTCCCAATATCATAACCATTGTTGCTACGGATCAATTTAATCGCCAATCCGTGCAACATCGTCGGATTATCTACACTGTCCCGGACACCGGGAAGGAGATCGCTAATCTAGCACCAGAAGACAATCATCCGCCGGGGATTGTCGATCTATCACCACCTAACGGGTTAATCATCCGCCAACCCGAGGAGGAATTGACAATTTCAGCTCGTTTAATCGACGATGTTAAGATTGATCCGTTTTCGCTTGTTTTCAGTTTTGATGAACAGACCTTCCGTTTTAATCCAGATGATGAAGCCGGCCAGCCAGCTGAAATAGCTGATTTTGATGGGAAGATTTTTAGTTTCGATCTCGCAACTGGAGTCTTTACTTATCGCCCTGCTCAAGAACTCAGCCAAGGATCACACCAATTTAAACTTCAAGTCAGTGATTTACAGGGTAACACCGCCAGTCCTATTTCAACCGCTTTTGTCATCGATAGGCAACCTTTTTATGCGTCTCTTTCAGCCGTTCGAAACGATGACATCTTATGGGTACATCTGGTATCGAATAAGGAGATAGAAACCGTTGGTAATATTACAGTAGCCTCCGTCCCATCGTTATTAGCCACACCGAATAGCGATGACCTGCCGACTCAGGTTTATACCATCGGTTTAGAACCGGTTTCAACTACAGATTTACACCCTGAATCAACGCACCGAGAGGTATCAGACAAAAAACTTGGAACGTCCAGTTCAGAAACACTATTCGTCTATCAAGGACAATTTCAGCTAATATCCACTGCTAATAGCTATGATTTGTCTGCTGATCTGTTCTTACGCCATTTAAGTTGGCCTACAAATTCGAGTCAGGATGATCGGATCATCCATTCAGTCGATCCGATCCATCTGGAAGGTTACTATGCTGACCAAAATCAGTTCCAGACCTTTCCAATGCTTCCTTTTCCACAGCAAGTTCAAGGGCAATCCTCGACAATTGTTGCTTACCAGATTCAGCATTACCGCGGAGCGAGCCTGATTTTTCTAAATCCACGGATGAATCTGCAATTCCAATTGCGAAGCCAAGATGGGTTCGATGCCAATCGGGTCTTGCGTCAGATGCAAGATGCTGAAACCCGGCAACTTGAGATTGTCTACCCAATCCACCAAATCAAATATAATGCCGAAGCAGAAGTCATTCAAGATTCGAGTTTTGAGTTGCGAATCCCATCAGAAAAAATGAGTCTACCGGTGGAATCAACAGCACTCTTTTATTGGCAGAAATCGTGGCAACCAGTAAAAAATGTTCGTCGGTCGATGATTAACGAGCAGGTTTATCTCACTGCAGCAGTCGTTCAACTCGGTAGTTATGGTCTATTGATTGATCGAACCCCTCCAGAAGTTCAATTACGCCAAACCAAAAGTAGCGTCATCGAGTTAGAAATTACAGACCGAGGTTCTGGGGTTGACAGACTGGTGGTACAGATCGACCAACAGGTTCCTGTCACCCTCAATGCAACTGGACAGAACCGATCTGATCGGTCACCAGAGAAGGGGATGTTGTTTCGACAGACTAACTCCTACACCGGCAAGTTGGCCTATCTGCCAGGGAGCCTAAAGCCTGGTCGACATACTATCCAATTGACAACCTTTGATCGAGCTAATAATTCGGCTCAATTCAAAGATACGTTTTTTAGTCAGGATATTTTTGATTTTATGGGGCAAACCTTCGCCTATCCCAACCCGGCCAGTGGGCAGGTCCAGATCCAGTTTCAACTTACTAAGGCTGCCGATGTTGAATTAGGGATTTACAATGTGGTTGGAGAATTAGTTTATTCGGTTCAACTGGAAGCCGTAACAGGTCAAAATAGTCAGTTGCAATGGAATTGTCAGAATCGGCTGCAACAGGACGTTGCTCCTGGAATCTATGTTTTCGATCTAAAAGCTACTAGTTCCGGGCAGACTGTTCGCAGAAGTGGGAAAATTGCTGTTTTAACCAGGACATCTACTAACCGTGGCTACCGCTAGAAGTACTATTCCGCTCGAAAGTCTCCACTTTTCCCACCCGTTTTTCGCACCAGCCGGATATCTGAAATTTGCATACTACGATCTACCGATTTACACATATCATAGACCGTTAATGCGGCTACAGAAACAGCGGTTAAGGCTTCCATCTCAACCCCAGTTCGACCAACGCTTTTGACGTTAGCCTCAATTTCCACACAAGATTCGGCCAGATTGGTCGATAGATGTATGGTAACGCCTGTAATCGGAATAGCGTGGCAAAGTGGAATTAGATCTGATGTCCGCTTGGTCGACATAATTCCTGCCAAACGCGCTACTTCCAACGCATCGCCCTTGGAGAAGTCGCGGTCTGCGATTCGTTGAATCGTCAGGTTCTGAGCGTAGACTCTGCCTTTCGCAACGGCAATGCGTTCGGTCTCTAGTTTAGGGCTAACATCGACCATCTGTGTTTGGCCTTTTTCATCGAAATGGGTGAGTTGGGTCATAGAATTTTAAACCAAGTAGAAAATTAAAGATAAAAAAGTTGATTATAGATCCGGTTTATGGTAAATTATGCGTAATCTTCCTACGAAAATAAGAAGGTATGGTTGCAAGCTTAAAGGAGTATAAGTAGTATGCCGGTATTGACGTCTGCCTCAACATCAGCTGCCTCTGCCACGGGGTTAGCTCAAATTCGGCCACTTGTTAGCACCAGTCAGGCTATTACAAAACCTAGTATTGGCCTCGGCAAGACCGATTTTCTGGAATCCAGAAACAAAAGCTCTCAATCGAGTCGAACCCCACACTCATCTAGTAGCATTAAGGGTAAATCCTACAATATTGGTCTTTCTGGAATGGCAGAAGCCGCAGTGGCACGTGATGCCTCTGGTGGATTGGTTGGTGGTGGAATTATCATCGATAGCGTGTCTTAGCCTGTCCGACTTTCTAGTCATCTAAGACCTGCAGATAAACATTGATCAATTCCTCCACCAGCCCTGAATTACCAGCAAACATTCCTGCAGGTTGTTTGGGATTTGCCTTGTTGTACCTGATTGGCTTCCTCTTCTTATCCCATAAAACGCCACCTGCTTCTCTGACAATTAAATCTCCCGCACAAATATCCCACTCATTCTTAGGTTGGACCGTCAGATAGGCGTGTGCTGCTCCAGTTGCTAATTTTCCGAGCTTATAGGCCACGCTTCCAATATACCGCAGTTCATCTACCAGTGGCACAAATCCTTCCAATTGTCCTCGCCGATGCTCTGTGCGACTGACCAACAGGGCGACCTGAGAAATCGTAATTCCTGGCAAGCATTGAAGGCGTTCGCCGTTCAGATAGGAACCATCCCCTTTAACTGCTACAAACAGTTCTTCAGTAGCCGGGTTATTTAAAACCCCAACGATCGGAATTCCATTTTCTACCAAGGCAATTGAAACCGCAAATTCCGACAGGCCTTCGATAAACTCCAGCGTCCCATCGATGGGGTCTACTACCCAAACCCGCTCTTTGTCCAGCCGATCTGGCGAATCCTTACTTTCTTCTGATAACCACCCATCATTAGGAAAAGCCTCCTTGATGACCTGTTGGATTTGTTGATTCGAAGCTAAGTCAGCAGTGGTAACAGGGTTATTTGGACTTTTATTTCGTATGTCGTAATTACTTTGATAATACTGCATAACTACTTGGCCGGCAGCGGTGGCGGCAGTGATTGCAACATCTCGCTCTTTCAATTGACAATCTCCTCTAGTTTAGTTTAGAATTGGCAAGACATCACATTTTAGAGGATCATCGATGAAAAAGCAAAGTTTTTTACCCCCTCACTTGATGGCAGTCGTCACCGTACTTGTAGTAGGCTTACTCGGCTGTGAAGCTTTGCAACAAGCACAACACCGTCGGAACGACCGATTGAAGGAAGACCTGCAACAATCGATCGAAGATCGTGACTTGGAAACTGCGCATCAACCTGGATCACCCGCAGCACTCGTTGGGAAGATCGCCCCCGATTTTACTTTGCAAAACCTTCAAGGAAGTGCTGTTACCCTTTCTGAGTTGAAAGGAAAAGCCGTAGTGCTGAACTTTTGGGCCACCTGGTGAGGGGCTTGCCGTACGGAGGTTCCGTACCTAGAAACACTTTACAAGCAAAACATAGATTCGGATTTAGTCATACTTGGTGCCAGCATAGACCAGGATCTCAGCGCATTGCAGGGCTATGTTCAAAATAATATCAGCTACACGGTTCTCACCAATTCCGGTAACGCTGCTAACCAGTATAGTGTCAGTGGTATTCCAGCCACTTTCTTTATTAATAAAGAGGGTATAATCGTACACCAGGAGGTCGGTTTCCGGGGCGAAGCATCGCTGAAATCGCACACACAGAAAATCTTAAACTAGATCACCTTTAACTAATTCCGACCATAAAAAGCCTCGATCACCAAGGTCGGGGCTTTTTTACGTTCACTGGCTGAATAAGGGTTAGATCTGTTCCAACGGCGCCACATTAGCAATCTGGCGGATCTGCAAATCGGCCACCTGCTCCGTTGGCTGGGCCCACCGAACCGCATTGGCCATAACTCGTCTGACATTTTGATCGTAATAGATCGGGTAAGTTTCGTGTCCAGGTCGAAAATAGAAGAGCTTGCCTTTTCCTCGATAATAACAGCAACCACTCCGAAACACCTCTCCACCTGGAAACCAACTGACAAAGACCAAGGTGTCTGGAGCCGGAATATCGAAAGGTTCACCATACATCTCAGTCTGTTCCAGCTCAAAGTATTCGCCGAATCCGTTGGCGATTGGATGGCCGTGTTCTATGACCCAAACTCGCTCTTTCTCGCCCGATTCCCGCCACTTCAAAGCCCCACTGGTACCCAGCAGCAATTTAAAGATTTTTGCCCCTTGAGTCGAATGGAGCAAAATCAGCCCCATCCCGTCTAGAACCTTCTCCTGCACTCTTACCGCTACGGCATCCTCCACTTCGTGATGTGCGGCGTGACTCCACCAGATCAAAACATCGGTATTGTCGAGAACGTCCTCTGTTAAACCGTGTTCCGGTTCATCCAATGTGGCAAAACGAATCTCTGCCTCCATATGTTCGGTTACCCCTTCGGCGATCGCACCGTGGATCCCATGTGGATAAAGTTTGGCAATGAACTCATTATGTTGTTCATGCCGGTATTCGTTCCAAACTGTAACTCGAATCTTATCGCTCATAGTTGCTCCTTGACTTTGACTTCAACAAAAATATGCCACTACGTATAAAAGTCGGATTGATTATAGGTTGCAACGCGCAATAGGACTATCGTCGTTATTGCAATCGCAAACTTCATAAATCGAAATTAGGTTGAAGGTTATTTATCATCGCTTCCCGGTTCTAACAGGAGGTTTTGAGAAGACGCTGCTGGGAACAACCCTATGCTTCTGGTCAAATTTTGTCTAGATGGAATAACCCGATTCAGATGAGTAAGACTATTCGGTTAGGTCGATAGCTTGCCCTGTGAGCAACGACTGGTTGGCGGCAATTGACAGTTCGGCCGATTTAACCGCATCAGCGTATGGAGAACGGATTTGACTGCCGTCACCTGATCGAACTGCTTCGATGAAGGTGCGATCCATTTCCAGTGTATACGGGTTTTTGGCTTCCCACAAATATTCGCCCTCGGCAGTGGACAGTGTCAGCGATTTGCGTAGGCGATACTCAATTGACCCATCTTGACAGAAAATGTCCAGACCCGATCGCCGCATACCGGCTTGAATGAAGCAGGCGGAAAACATAATACCAAAAACGCCGCTTTCAAACTGCATTGAGACAGCAGAGGCCTCTTCAATATCGTAGTCGGTATCGGGCAGTAACCCGGTTCGGTCAACGGCATATACCCTTGTGACTTCACCGAACAGATAACGAGCTAAGTCTATTTCGTGTGTGGTCTGCTCATGAACCTGTCCACCTGATTTGGCCTTTTCACGCCACCAGCGGCCCGGCATTCCACCCATCCAATAACCCATAAAAAAGCCGACCCGCCGATCTGCCAGCAGTTCTTTGGCCTTGTCGACGATATCCAGATACCGTTCCTGATAACCAGTGGCGGTGATAATGCCAGCCTCATCGACCATCTGAGCGATTTCACGAGCATCTTGGGTATCCATGTGGACGGGCTTTTCGACAAACATCGCCAGGCCTGCTTTGATGACAGCCCGTTCTGGTGCGCCATGGGCGAAGGGCGGAATCGAAATATAGACTGCATCCAAATCTTCTTTGGTTAACATCTGGTTAAAGTCGGTGTAGGCGCGGCCATTATAGTTGTCTGCGGCTTTCTCCGCTTTTTCTTCGACCACGTCGCAGAAAGCGATCAACTCTGTACCTTCGAGACCACTAAGGTCTCTCATGTGGCGACCAGCATTGCCACCTGTACCGATAAATCCTAATTTGACTGTAGACATTATGTCACCCTTTCTTATTTGGTTGTAGGCGTTACGAAATTAAGGAGTAGGCGGGGAATGGTTGTGGAATTCTCAAAAGGCCGTAATTATTCTGCTAAAGAAACTAACTGCTGGAATTGCTGACTCCTCTCCAAATCAGCAAAAACTTGTTCACTTTCCGCTGCTGTAGTGTAGGATGGATCGTGTGCTATTGCTTACTTTAAGTAAGAATTTAAGTAAGATAAAACTAAATGTTGAACTTGATCTCTCTTCAGCTATATTGATTCTGCGTTACAGTCGTTACTTACGCCAAATTGCGGCCACTGCGAATATTAAGCCGCTCTCAGAACCTCATTCTACATGAAAAGAATCTTTCTATCAAGCCAATTCTGCCGAACGATTGACAAACGTCGTTATTTTATGTCAGACTTCCTCTTTTGGGTTCTTTCATCTCTTTCATCTTAAATTTCGGTACAGGTCGTCACTATTAATTACTGCTAATTACTGCGAAACTACTACAAAACCCGAATTCACCGATTTGGGAGACTGACCGATATTCCGCGGAGTTGATGGTTCTCTTGACCGAAACCATCACACATAGCTCTAATTATAGAGCCTTAATTATTGGGAAAAGGTCTAACTAAATCGAAATCCCATTGTTGGCTACTCATGCTAACTATTATGGCACAGACAACAGTAAGCCGTGAAAATAGTAAGCTACTTTGCTAACTGAGGGCGGCACTAAATCTACAAATCTACCTACTGATGGCAACCACTAGAGTGAGCGGTAATTTTACTCTATTACATCCCACGATAATTGTTCGGATCTCGGTCCTTTTGGCGATTTGTGCTTATACTGCTATCCAGATTCAACACTTTACCCCTGCACATCCAGAGTTTGATTGTGACGGTTATCTGATACTGGCCAAACGAATGGCTACTTTCAAGTCTTTGTCAATTCAAGATCCAGACCCGTTCAGACACCAGCTTCACTTTTGGGTGGAGGCCAAGGACGGCGGCGTTATGTCGAAATTTAGCCCGGGTTATCCCGCAATAATGGCAATAGCCTATCTGATCGGCGGAGATGAAGGAATGTGCTGGGTGAGTCCTCTGGCCGGTATTCTAACGCTATTCGGGGCATTTTTACTATTCCGACTCTGGATGTCTGAGTTTTCTGCCAGTTTGGCTGTCTGGGTCTTAGCTATCAATCCGATGTGGCTAGGCTATCCAGCATATCTCTTGACCCATGGTCTCAATACCTGCGCTATTACCTGGGGGATGTTTTTTCTCTGGAAATGGTGGCGTGAGCCGTCAAATCTGTCGGGGTTATTGGCAGGACTACTCCTTGGTTTTGCTGTAACTGTCCGATATACAAGCCTATTGGTCAGCTTTAGTCTGATCATTGCCGTGGCGATGCGGATTATCTTTTGTATTCATCGATCTTTTGAGATTCCAGATCTCGATCGAGCCGGCAACTCGCAGGGTGAAGGATACGGTTGGCCGATTTGGCGTCGACTTGGCCCAAATCTTCCGATCCTCCGTTCCACCTGTTTTGCGGTTGCTGGCTACAGCCTATTGCTATTGACCATTATGATCTATAACTGGATTCACTTTGGTGATCCGTTGACCACAGGTTACGGCTTGAGTACCGAGCAGCACGCTTTTCAGTGGCAAACACTGTGGAAAAATTTCGCTCGCGTTCTCCAGGGGCTAAACTCAACCTCTTTCTTCCTCTTTTTTCCGCTAGGGCTGGTTGGCATGTTGACCATTGGCAACCTAACGGAACGGCTGATGCGGTTGGCTTGGTTCTTTCCCCTATTTCTACTCTACAGTTCCTACTACTGGCAGGCGGGCGGACCACCATTCTTGCGGTTTTTTATTTGTGCTTTTCCACTGATCATCGGGGCCGCCTTCATGTTGTTCGAGCGAATTAAACCAGAGTCTATCTTTTGGCGAGGAGTTGACGTCGGCCCACTACTTCATGGTGCAGCCGTGGTGTTTTTGGTTCTACTAGTTCTAGTTCCGCAATACCAGGTCTCACAAGCCCGGATGCGAGGTATGGCCAGCAACGGAAAGTCACAGACGCGGTTGGCTGCTGGCCGAATGCTGGCAAAGACCTTTGGTGATGATGTCGTGGTCTTTTCTCAGTCTCCTTACGAAGCCTACCTGGATACTGTCAGGAATTTTCGCTTTTACCATCTGGTTCGGTTTTCAAGCCCCTGGAACGGTGGGGAACGTCGGCATCCAGTTCGAACAAAGCAGGTCCATCAATTTTACCAGACAACCTCTCAGGAGCAGCGTCTGGCTATGAAAAGAGAGCTGATTATCGAGTTTCGTCAGGAAGGCCGACCTGTCGTTTTCCTGATTCCCAAAAAGGCCTTAGCCGAACAACAGAAGCAACTGACCGATAAGATCCGGTTAGAATTGGTACGAGATTGGAAAGAGGGCAAATGGGGGGTTTATCAGGTCAAGTGAGCCAAATAACCTGATTTTTAGAGCGTGTTTGAGAAGTATTCAACCTTAAGACATTCAACCTTAATGTTGATGGACGGCCAAGCGGCCGATCATCAAATATTTCTCTGAGATTCATTTCTCTAAACTCTATCGAGCCTCTGGGAATTGGCGTAAAAGGTCCATCTGTGTAGGTAGGGGAATTAGGCCAAACGGTGATAGTCTTCGATATCAAGACGAGACCCTGGTACTCTTCTTTGGCGAGTACTTTCTTGAGCCTTCGACATTCTTGTTTCCACACCGGATCAACCAACACAATTCCGCTAGTTCTGGGCCACCTGAAAGCGGTCAGCCACCATTTTCAGCCAGACATCTTCTTGAGAGCGGCGGCGAACTTCTAAGGCGACATTGACGTCGCCATTCCACATATCGATCCAAACCGTGTCGATTGTTTTTGGCACACGAGTTGGCATCGGACGGAATCGTTGCCAAACAGCCAACCTGTGACCTAGTCCCGGATTAAATATCCGGTAGCGGATTAATATGCCTGCTGGAGGCGGGAGGTAGTCCAACTGTGACCTTGGCTTTAACTGACATAGCGAACCCTGTCTCGCTAGAATTAAATGGTGTGATTGTCGACCACGTTGCTACTCAAGGCCGCAAAGCGGTTATGCAGGCCAGCTTACCAACTCTTGCTTGGCATTCGAATTCAATAAAGCCTATAGATTCCAGTAACTGCTGGTGCCTTTCAACGGGAAAACGCTTGGGCTTCTTCAGATTGTCATTAGTAAAGGGAATTACAAAATCGGTATTCAGCAACAACCCACCAGGCCTAATTAGAGCAAAAAGTTTTTCATAAACCGACTTTAATGCCTCGTAACCCCCTAAGTCATGCAAGGTTTGAAAAGTATAGACGATGTCAAATGAATCCAAATCCCGAGGCCAAAAATTGTTATTTAAGTCAGTGGTCTTGAGACTTATATTGGGATATCCCAAACGACTGAGCTGTTTCTGTGTGTATGCAGTCAGTTCTGGATTAATATCGATACCCAGATAACTAACGGAGTCCAAATGAGAAGTCAATAAACTGAGGATTGCTTTTGCCAAGCATCCTGCACCAGGACCGAGTTCCAGTAGATGGATGTTTTCTCGATCTGGATTTTGACACTGGGCAAAGATGGCTTGAACAATAGTAGGGAAAATATCGATACGTTCGGGCCACCGACGATCTAGATCAGATGACCAGTCGGTTATATAATTCAAGCCTTTAAAATCAGACAAAGCCATAAAATCAGATCCCTGAAATATAAGGTTAAACGGAGTTACGACGCTTCTGCAGGGTGTTATGAAAAGTGACGATTCTTCCTGAGGCACCTACACCATACTTTAATCATATTATCTCACAAAGCAACCGATGTACACTTCAGACAGAAAGTAGGCCTAATACTGTTAAAGATGTAATAGTTTTTAGCGGTTAATTGGAACCCGCGTAATAGATAACTTGTGTACGGGTAATCAGGTGGTGCTGACTTCCCTTAGTTAGCACCCTTTTTCTCAGTCTCATCTGTCTTTCCATATTCCACTTGACCTATGTTCTACGGTTAGAACGAGTTGTCCTTTCATTGCTCTGTTGAACTGTATTCGAATTACTATAATAATGGCCATATTAACAATTAGGCTCCTTTCCTGTGTTAGACGTCTTTATCTCCTACTCCCATCGTAATATCAAGAGTCATGCGATGGCCATTGAGTCAGCCAAGTAATCTGTTCCAGGTTTTCTTACTGCCATCACCAACGGTGTAGGCCATGACTTCCTACTCCAATCTGCTGCTCGCAATCGAGAGCCATAATTTTCGTTTTTTTGACAGTAAAATGCCATCTGTCACCAATCTCCACTATCTCTATCTCCCACCTCTCATTCGGCATATTTCTCAGAATATATTTCTGGACATTTGCTCCAAATTACTTGATCCAATAGAGCAGCGTGACATTACTTAGCCCTAAGAGCCTGTTCAGAATCTTCCAGCAATAGCGTCGCTTGGCACAAGTGAACATCTACTCCAGAGGTTGAAGATCCCATCATCGAGATCCTTTAGCCGTTTGGTTAACTAGATCTCGTTTTTTGAAACTTCAACCTCTGGAGGGTTCTTTCATTCGTTGACGTGATTGACGGCTGAGTTCAGCTAAGTGATCCTGGTTGGCTAATGCTTGTTCCAGATGGCGCATCCGTTTGGTTGGCGCATTGCGTAGCATCGCTTCACCATAGACAGAATCGATCCAGAAACGGGCAAAAGCACTAACCTCCTTTCTCAGGATCGGTAGTTGATCTTCAGTATGGCGGGGACTGCAATTGATAGTAAACATCCGTCTGCGGTTGCCACCGCCCCAACTGCTGTGTTTGGTACCCTGGTGAAAGACAACCACGTCCCCCGGATCGGTCTCAACAGCTATGGCTGGGACTTGATTACCTGAAATTCCCCAATTTTCGTCTGCCTCTCGTAACTGCGCTTGCAACAATTCCGCATATTTATCGCCATACTTGTGACTTCCGGGCATTACCCGAATTGCTCCCGTATCCTCGTTCAACGGATCCAGATAAAAGGCCAATTTATAATAGACAATCGGGCGTGGCCACCCGCCATCTGAGTGCCACCTCGTAACGCCCACGTAATAATTTCCATCACTACCCAGGTAGTTGTAATCGTCACCAAGCAAACTGGCAAAGATGCCATCAATTCGCGGATCGTCTATCAAACTGGACAGGTATTCGTTCTGGCCGATGAAGGGGACGATGCAAGAACGGGCTGTGCCGTCGTGTGGCTTCTTGTTATGACCGTGACCATGATCAGTCCACACCAATTCGAAGTTTTCGATGATCTGTTCAATCCGGTCTTCCAATAATTTGGGTAGATGAAGATAGCCAAAGGTCTCAATAAACGACAGCTGTTGTGGGGTGAGTTTCATTCTGGAACCAATCTACACAGTAGATTTTCCTCCTCTATTGCTTCTTTCTATTTTACAATAACTAAAAAGGTGGCTAGCAGGAAAGCTCGTCCATTTCGTTTTGGTAATAGACCTATGCCTCTATATGCTTGTCGTAGAAACCGACAGGCATTTCGGACCGCAATGGCATACCCAATGGAACTAATCAATTGACAATCTGGAAGCCTTTAATAAAGCCGTTATCGCCGTAGTCGATGGCCTTTATTTTCCATTCGCCCTCTTTATCTTTTTGATACAGGGCTTTAAATGGTCGTCTATTTCGCGACTGGTATTCGAAGGTTCCCTCGGACCGAGCAATTTTTCCTTTCTTCTCCTCTATCGAGACTGTCTCAATCGTAGTTTTCATAGGCCAAGGGGCACGACGACCAAAGATGGATTTCCAAGATCCCCTTATTTTTTTCGTACTTTTGCTGGTTACCAGTTCACCAAAAAAATTATGTGCCATTAAGACCGAGCCCGCTTTTATCCAGTGAGAAGTTACTTCCGCTGGGTCTCGATCTCTGGCATTAATTGCCCCATCTAATGCTTTATGTGCGGCTTGAACGGCTTGTTCTTCGGCGGCAAAATTAATTTCTGGTAACTCGGTGGCCTTGATTTCATCCACTGCATCCGGGGTAGTTGTCGAGGTGGTGGCTTGAGTTGGCGTATCAGATTGACCACAAGAAGTGGTCAGACCGACGATGGCGAGAAAGCACATCAGAGAGCAGATAACTTGCTGCTTCATTTGAGACTCCTTTGTGAAAATTAGGTGTTGACCCCTATTATATATCAACAAAAACACATTATTGCAAGGAAAAGAAGTGGGTGCAAAGGAGGCTCTGGTCGCTCCTTAATGGGCAACTTGCTTGATTTTAGCCCAAATGGTGGGTTAATTTGAAAAGCGAGGGCTTTCAAGTTTTCCCTAAAGATCGGAGAATGAAACGGACTTTGGCTTGGTTGGGCTGGTATCGGGACTGGAGCTTAGACTCTGAGCGCCAAAGTCAGCATTCAGAAAACATAATTTAATTTCTATGACTAGTTTAGCGAGCGGCTTCAGCTGAGGCTCAAACGAATAAAATAACTTTCAACCAAGCTCTTAACAGTAAGGATAAATTCTCGGTTTGCGTTCGATGTAAGTGCAAAAAGCGGTTAAAATCGAGAAGAAAAAATAACATCTCCAAATCGGCCAAAAAAGAGATGGCAATGGCAGCCCACTTTCCGCAGATGTTGATAATCTATTTACCAAACCGGCTATCGGTGGATCGAAATGAACAATAAAAGAGTTGGCAAAAAAGCTACTTGGAGATATGCCTTGAGGGAAAAGCGGTACGACTTTAAGCCCGAAAAGAAAATCCTCCTGTGCTGCGAGGTTGCAGATGTGTGTAGGATGTCAGTAAAGCCGATTTATGGACGACGGAGTGTACCGTTCATTCGCACTCGTCTGCGTTCCTACCGAGTCGGAGGCCTCACCTTTTGATATCTTAGCGGATGGCAATTGGGTTGCCCGGCGAGCCTGTTGCCCCTTTCAGTCGAAGTGGCGTAAAAATAAAGCCGAATTGGTAGACTTTGTCTTTGGCTAAATCAGCAGTGATGATATTTTCAAGGTTATAGATCCCATGCTTAGCCAAAAATAGCTGGTGAACGGGAAAAGCCAAGGACTCATCAGGGTTTGGGACTACCTCGATTCCCCAATTGTCTGCAGCGACCATGACAATCTCTTTTCCTACCAAATATTGTCCTGCGGATAAACCAATTCCGGGTTCGGTCTCTGCGTACCGATCATTATCGACCATCCAATGTTTACCCCATCCGGTATGGATCACCACCACATCTCCCGGTCGGATCTCAGTTTTTTGTTGGTCCAGTGTACCTTTCAGATCATCAGCCGTAATCTCATAGCGGTCGGGCAGTTGTTCCACCTGCTTATAAGCGGCTACGTCGATTAAAACACCTCTGGTAACAATTGGGCCGACCTGTTCAACCCCGAGTTTAGTGAAGCCTTCCGGTGTGATGATATCGTCTTGCTTGAGGCCGTTATAGCATAGATGGCCAATACTAATATGCGACAAGGCATCAAACTGCGTTCCGACCTGACCTAGCTCACCGCTGACAATCTCCTCATGCCACGTTAATTGGTTTTCACCCAATGGCCCCGATGTTCTCGGGATTCGCAAGCTGAAATGGCGTGTGCCATATACAGGCATTCCGGCTTCGTAAAGCCGACCTAATTGATAAACCTGACCTGTGCGGATAAGCTGAACTGCTTCTAAAACCTTCTGTGGTGTCAGTCGATTGGCAGCACCGCGTTGATCTGCTTCGCCCCAAATCGATGGGTACCAATCCTCAACTAGGTCGGCCTTTGGTCGGACTGGGGGCAAGTTCGACCGGTGACTATCGCTCCATCCAATGGTTGTCAGGCTGAGTAGGGTAATTACGGAAAGGAAGTACTGGTTGGTTGCACTGATATTTATCGTGTTTATTGGGCTACACATGTCAACTCCTTTGTTACGTTTAGTCTGGCTTACCAAGGGCTGAGAGCGAATTTGGATTGTTTCCCGTTACGTTTAGTTCGATTGCTCGGCTTGATTGACCCATTGCCAAATAGATCTTCAATTTCTCTAGTAATGGTTTCTGTATAGGGTAAATTAAAACGCTGACCACACTGCGCGATAATTTCTCCAAACTTGGGAGCAGCTAAACGTAACACCAGGTTGTGTTCACCTCGATTGTCGTTGCAGATCTGGTTAAGTTGGTCCAACTTGACCTGGTTTTCTAAATCTTCGTTGGCAATCAAGATTTCGACGGCAGATGTCATCTTATCGATCACTTCGTTGATTGGTAACACCTCGTTGATTTGGAGTTGCCGAACCTCTTCCTGTGTCTCATCATCATCTCGTCGCCGGTCTTGGCCGACGTTCCCGCGGAGCCAGACTACGTTTCCTTCCTCAATCAAGTCAACTGACGTTTTATAGGTGTCCGGAAAGACAACCGCAGGTATCGTACCTTCGAGATCTTCTAAAACAACAATTGCCATTTGTTCCCCTTTTTTGGTGGTAACTACGCGTGACTCAGCAATCATGGCAACAACGTGAGCTTCTGTCCCGTTGGTGTGTTCAGCCAAAGTCTGTGAAGTAGCGGTAGTATAATACTCGATTATATCGTCATATTGTTCTAGCGGATGCCCCGACAGATAGAAGCCGAGCATCTCTTTTTCATTTTTTAGCCTTTCGTCGTAAGTCCATTCCTCAACTTCGGTCAACTCAATTTGAGCGAGGAAATTCGTTTCTTCGCTCTCGCCAAAGAGAGAGATTTGCCCTTTGTCTCGGTCTTGTTGCGTACTCTGTGCGGCTTTCATAACCCGATCCAGGTTCGCTAGGTCTTGAGCTCGGTGGCTGTCACCAACGTTATCAAACGCACCTGCTTGTATCAGGCTTTCAATCGCACGTTTGTTAATCAGCTTGCTGTCGATCCGCTCGCAGAAATCTTGTAACGAACTAAAGGGTTCACCATCAGATCTAGCTTCGACAATGCCTTCAATCACATTTTCACTAACATTTTTAACAGCAGCTAGACCGAATCGGATGTCATTGCCATCAATAGTAAAGGTGGTTTCGCTACTATTGATGTCGGGAGGAAGCACTTTAATCTCGGTCTGTAGAAAATCAGCCAGTTTCTTACATTCAGCAATATACTTCATGATTTTCTCGCTGTATGCTGATTCACCCGTCATCATCGCGGCCATAAACTCACGTGTATAGTGAGTTTTCAAGTAGGCCATCTGATAAGACAAAATAGCGTAAGCTACCGTGTGCGATTTGTTAAAAGCATATCGACCAAAAGGCTCCAAATACTCGAAGATTTCAACAGATTTCGCCTCTTCTACTCCGTTTTTAAGACTGCCCTGGACAAATTTCTCTTTCAGATCGCGTAGCATTTCTGCATTCTTTTTACCCATTGCATAGCGCAGTACATCTGCTTCGCCCAGAGTGAAACCGGCCAGATCCTGTGCAATTTGCATTACCTGTTCCTGGTAGATACAAACACCGTAAGTCTCAGACAGTGCTTTTTCAAGTAGCGGGTGAAGATAGGAGACAGCCTCTAATCCAATTTTCCGTCGAATGTAACTGTCCATCATACCACTATCCAAAGGGCCGGGTCTATAGAGAGCCGGAATAGGTATAAAATCCTCGAACTTATCCGGTTGAAGCTGGATGATAACGCGTCGCATTCCAGGCGACGTCTCTAGTTGGAATAGCCCACCAACTAAGCCTTTACTAATCATGGCGTAGGTTTTTTCGTCATCAAAAGGTATGTCTGTCAACTTCAATTCTATACCGTGGCGTTGGTGGATTCGCTCCAAGCAGTTGTGGACTTCCGACAACGTTCGCAACCCCAGAAAGTCGAACTTAACCATACCAATCGATTCGATGGTCTTGAATTCAAACTGAGTAGCAATTCGGCCGCTTTTGTCCTTGAAGAGAGGCACGTAGTCGGTCAAAGGTCCATTGGCTAAAACGATTCCAGAAGCGTGGATCGACACGTGACGCTTCATCCCTTCCAGTTCTTGTGCAAACTCCATTACCTCTTGATTTTGTGGTTCTCTGGCGGCATTATTAAACTCCGGAACCTCTTCAAGAGCATCATCCAGCGTTATACCGGGGGTAGACGGGATCAGCTTAACGACCCGATCAACATCCGAAAGCGGTATGTCCAATACTCGACCGACATCACGAATTGCCTGTTTTGCACCTAAACTGTTAAAGGCAGCCACATATCCGACCGACTCTTCTCCATAGTAATCGACTAGATACTTAATCACCAGATCTCGGTGTTCTGGCGCAAAATCAATGTCAATATCGGGCGGATTAAATCGCTCCAGATTCAGAAATCGCTCAAAAATACAGTTGTACTCCATCGGGTCGAAAGTCGTCACCCCTAAGGCGTAGAGTGCCAAGCTCCCCCCCGCTGATCCACGTGCATTCAATGGAAATCCCTGATTGCGAGCGTAGTTGACATAATCCCACACAATTAAGAAATAACCGGCGTAGTCCGTCTTCTCAATGATAGATAATTCGTAATCAAGTCGATCTTGCGTCTCAGCATTGACTGTTCCGACCTGAGTTTGAAGTCCCTCCTGACAAATTTTCTTCAGGTAGGTCATCTCAGTGTATCCTTCAGGAACTGAGGTCTCAGGCATGATGCTCCGGTCATAATCTAGTTTGACCTGGCAACGGTTGGCAATCTCCAAGGTGTTGGTAATCACTTCAGGAGGATAGTCAATGAAAACCTGGTGCATCTCGTCGATAGTCTTGAGGTAAAATTGGTTGTCGAAACGGAGTCGGTTTTGATCGTTACGCGTCTTTCCCATCTGAACGCAAAGCAAAACGTCATGCATATCATGGTGTTCTTGCGTCAGGTAATGCGAATCATTGGTTCCAACTAGTGGCAAGTTAAACTCCTGAGCAATTTTAATTAGATCCGGCATGGCTTCGACTTCATTGCTGAGTCCATGATTCTGGATCTCGACGAACACATTATCTCGTCCTACAATATCGATCAGGGATTTCAGATTGGCTACTGCTCGATTCTGGTCCGGTCCGATCAAGGCCGGTACAAATCCATTGATGCAGCCGGTCAAAACGATAAGCCCTTGGTTATGGGCTCTCAAGATCTCCATATCGATTCGAGGCTTAGAGTAGAAGCCTTCAATATAGGCCAAGGAAACCAACTTCATTAAATTCTGGTACCCAACCATATCCTCAGCCAAAAGGGTTAAGTGGTAGGGTTTCTGCCCCTTTTGACGATCGGTTCGACTATCCGGAGCAACGTAGACTTCGCAACCCAGAATTGGATTGATTCCTTTATCTTTTGCCGCTTTGTAGAAATCGTAGGCCCCAAACATATTGCCATGGTCGGTTAGGGCAATGGCTGGAGCTGAGTTTTTGACAGCCCAATCGACCATCTCTTCCATTCGACAGGCACCATCGAGCAGGCTAAATTCACTATGATTATGCAAGTGGACAAAAGGGGCGATGGCCATAAAAACTCCTCTGAAAAGGTCGGCTATTGGTCGCTAAGCTTCGATCTGAACAACATTGGGTGCGGCAGTATCTGCTTTTGGATAGGTTGTATGGGGGAATCCACGGTGCACATCTGCCGGGGGGACATATAAACATAGGTCGCCGGAGAAGTTATAACGGATAATGCCAATCCGAGATCGGATGGTTGTGACTGCACCCGACTGGTAAAAACCGGAGTCATTAAGGTTGGTTGATTGTGAAAGTGTGCCGTTAACAGAACTGCAGCGAATAGAATACTTAACCCTACAACCGAAAGTTGGTTAGCTTTACCTTCGATCCAGCCTAAGCATCTGCTCATACGACCTACCCCGGACTTGATCGTGGATCCGCTCCTAGTTGGGGGGAAGTAATCGCCTCTTTGAAAAAGAGGAATTGGTCGGTGTGGCTCTAAAGTGGCAGCCTTCCGCATCAGTCGAGGTAAAAAAGTCGATGAAGCCGAAACCGGCTGGACACGTTGAAGTACAGAGTGGACCTGCTGCATCTGCATCATCTCGAAGGCACAATCACTACAGTTTCGCAGGTGGTATCGCACTGCTCCTATCTCGAGTCCTGACAACCCCTGATCCAGATATGATGAGAGTTGAGGCTGAACCTCTTTACAGGACATTTGAGCCGGTGTGGACCTATCTGACTCGGATTTTTGCATTGGAACTCTCCTCGATTCCAATTTCGATCAGTTTCTGTTTCAGCTTTTGACGGGCGCGATGGATCAGCGATTTCACCGCACTAACCGAACATCCGATAATTTGGCTGACTTCTTGATAACTGAGTTCCTGGTAGGTGACTAATACAAGGCTTAATCGTTGGTTTTCCGGAAGCAGATCTACTTGCTGGCGGATTATCTGCTCCCGTTCTTTCTGTTCGTACAACCGGTCAGGCAGATAGCGCGAATCGCTGAGTAGATCTTCGAATACCGGAGATTGCTGATCTCCAGGTGAATCCGATGACTCCAAGCCCAACTGCGAGAATAAATCGGTTGATTGCCGATTCCGGTTCCGAAGTTCGTTGCGACATAGATTAGTAGCGATCAGATACAGCCAGTTTTTGAACTGCCCTTTGGGACGATAGTGTTGAACGCTACCCAGCACACGGAGAAAGGCCTCCTGTGCCAGATCTTCAGCTCGGTGATGATCGTTAATCACACGGGTGATATAATTGACCATTCGATTCTGATAGCGTCGGACAATTAACTCAAAGGCACCCATGTCACCTCGTCGGCATTGAGCCATCAACTCTTCGTCGGCAACCAACATCCTAATGCTCCAGTGCAGCTAACTTTTGCGGAAAGTTAGTGGTAATTCCCTGCACTCCGTAATCCACCAGTTCTCTCATCCTGGGCAGATCATCAACAGTCCAGGTCCATAAGTTAATGCCTCTTTTTCTGATTTGGCGAGCGAAAGTCGGTAGTACCATGCTTTCTTGAACGTTGAGTGTTCCCACCCCGATTGTGGAAGCCTGTTTGACCAATTCGATAGCCGGGTCTTTCATCGAATTAGTTTCGTCATCACTTCCTACCAGGAAGCCGGTTGGCATGCGTGGATCAAGCTGACGAATCTGTTTCAACGCGGATTTGTCAAACGAAATTACCACCACATGATCACTCGCATTCGTTTGGTGAATTACCTCTACCACCTGTTCGACGATGGTCGTATCTTTGATTTCTACCACAGCGACTGCTGATTGCCGAATTAGGTCTAAGGCTTCGGACAAGGTCGGGATTTTCTCACCTGCGAATTGTGGGGAAAACCAGCTTCCAGCATCTGCTTCTCGGATCTGGCTCAGCGTCAGTTGGTTAACGTTTCCGCTCCGATTCGTGGTTCGATCCAGCGTCGAGTCGTGAATTGACACCACCTGCCGATCCAACGTCCCATGCACATCCAGTTCGACTCCGTCAACACCAACCTCTAATGCTTTTTGAAAAGCGGTCATTGTATTCTCTGGAGCGATACCGGAAAAGCCACGATGGGCAATTTTAATCAGCATAGATCTGAGCTAACTTCCTTTCTGTCGCCACTGGTGGAGTTGCTGTGCCACTTCGATTAACGGAGCGGTCCAAACTGTATCCTCTTCTCGTTGTAGATAGTGACACAAGGCCTCAAATTCGGCTTGTTCGATCGGTAGATGGCCTCCACCGACCCCGTGAAAGGTAAAAACATTCCATCCTCCGCCATCCCGATTGGTTCGCTGGATTAATTCGATCAGATCATCTGCCTTCCGGTTTTCGCACTTCCAAGACATCAAACAGTGTAGATCGGCATGGTAGGGAGAATTGGTTAGGTTCGACATCTCACCACCACCGCGAGCGGCAAAGAATCGCTCTGCCACCAGTGGAACGTAACTGCATCTGCCGGTTCCCCTACCGACAAACGTATTGTAGCACGGATAACAAAAACTCCAAAGCGTAATTTCAGGGAAAATAGCTTCAAATCGCTGGCGGGCTTGATCGAGTTCGGTTTCCAGTTCTGCTAGTGTTCGGTATTCCAACCCGGCTGGCGTATGATTGGATACATCGGAGGGCTCGAGATCTAATCGAGCCGCGCAACTACACCAGTGATGGATCGAATGGTTACCAATCTCGTGCCCATTTTTAGCTGCGGGCCGAAATCGCTCTAGGTCCGGAAGGGACATCTCGGTCTCAGACCAGTCGCCTTTAGCAACGGGATAAAAAGTACCTCTTAAATTGTGGTCTTCCAGCATCGGTATGACCGGATCCAAGTGACAGTCCATCCCATCATCGAAGGTTAAACTTACTGCCGACCGGTAACCATTCAGCCAACTCACTCGTGCTTTTGGTGCTACTGAACCGTCGGGTTTAGCCGGATTGCTCATCTTTATATTTTTCCACTAAGTTCAAAGTGATAACCAGTCCAAAAGACAACATCAATCCGATGACACCTCCGAGTAACAATAATAACTTCCGATTAGGTTTGGACCTCCTTACCGGTGGAATGGCAGGATCTAAGACCGCCAAACTGATTTCGTCACTAGCTTCTGCAATCTTAGCCTGTTCGTACTGTTGTGCCAGCAGAGCATAGAGTGTCTCTTGCTTGACCTGCTCTCGCATCAAGTTTTTCAACTCCCGCTCGATCTTGGGAATCGCAGTCAGGCTGACCGATAGAGCGTCACTGGAATTATCATTTCCTTTGTTAAGGGCTTCGATCTTTTGCTGAAGCGCTTGAATTTCGTAGGTTAAGGCTCTCCGTTTAGGGTTGTTCCTTGCCACATTTACATTGGCCAGAACAGCCAACTCAATCTCCTTAGCGGTCAGCATACCTTCTAATGTTCCAATCTGTGTCACTATCCCTTCAGACTGAGCCTCCAGGGAAAAAATGTTATTTTCTTCTTTGAAGCGTTGTAGATCTTTGTCGATCTTGGCCAGACTATCGGTCGATTTCCGGTACTGTTCTTCAATAAAGATCCGATTTCGACGAGACTCTGTGGCCGTATTTTCTGCTAAATAAGCTTGCAGGTGTTCAACATAGGTATTAGCGATATCAGCTGAAAGTTGCGCTGATGTCGTGCTTGCTGAAATTAAAAGCAACCCTTTCTTGTTATCGGTGATACTGACCAGGTTGCTTCGCATCGATTTAATCATTTCTTCATAGATTTCGGGGCGATTTCTTTCAGCAACGGGTAGATCCGGATATAATTTCTGTAGCAGATTTAGTTCTTTGGCTACCTCTTCCGTCATTGTCCGACTGCTCAGGATATTGATGAATCGGTTTAAGTCTTCCTCACCTTGACTCATTGGAAGGCTAAGGCCTAAGCCTTGGGGAACCATAGCTCGCAAAGCTGACAACCGCCCTCCTCCGGCTGATTTGAGTGCCATCAGCGAAGTTTTAGCTTCAAAGATCTCGTCCGCTACATAGAAAGCGTAGATCAGCGATACAATGCAAGAGACGCTTGTAATTAGAATAATAATCCATTTTTTCTGCCAAAAGAGGTCTATATACTCAAATAAATCGACCTCATCGTCATATAACTCGATTTCTCTATCTTCCATAGAATTCCTGGTTGGTTCTATTCAAACCTAGGTTTATTATACTCATCTGCAAAGGTTCATGAAAAAGGCTCAATCCTATCAGCGGGGCCGGCCTCAGAATATGTAATCCGTTGAGGTCTTCCATTGTCATCCAAACTCCGTCGGCCCGCTTCCAGAATAGCTGTCATGGTTAGCGTTTGCTGGATAGTAGCTAATTGGTATTGGAAGTCAGTGACGGTCGAGGTTCCTTTTTGGATAGCATCAACAGCCTCAACAAAAGCGGAAATACTTCGATAGCCGTACCCAGACTGTCCAGAAAAGTATCCCCTGCCATCAGGCGTATACTTCATAAATAGGGGATTTGGTGAAGCGTATCCGTCAGTATCAGACGCCAGACTATAGCCACGATGCGCTTGGTCAACGGTAATTTCGCCTTGCTGTCCCATATAGAAAAAACGTTGTTGGGAGTGAACGTCGCTTTTGGGGGCGATCCATGAGGCTGTATAGACTGCTGTTCCCAATGTTTGACCTGGTAGATTTTCCCACTGTACCGTTAGCGTAATCGTATCTTCAGCGGGTAAATCATAAGGTGGATGGTTCGCGATGCCGGTCGAAGCGGTTGCTGCAACTTGTATCGGCCGGGCGGTATTCCCAACCGCCCAAGCATGAAAATCGACGTGATGCGAATTGAGATAGTAGCTAATGTCGCTTGATTTTCCAGCCCAGTGCCGAAAGGTCTCTAGTTGCTTTTTAGGTTGACTCATGTAAGCACTGAAAAAACTAAAATTATCCAGTGTCCGAATCCGGTCTTTGGCATCAACATAGATTGGATCCCATCGTTTATGGACTTCAATGGCTACCAGGACATCTTGTTTCTCTGCCGCTCGGATTAACTGATGGTGCTCTGATAAGGTTTTGACAGGTGGCTTGGTCAGCAACACGTGAAGTCCACGCTCGATTGCATCCAAGGCAATCTGGAAATGGGTGTCGTCCGGGGTAAAGATTGTTACCAGGTCTCCCGTTGACATGGAGTCGAGTGCCTGTAAGTAGGCTTTCGGATCGGAGATTGTCTGGTCATCAGGGAACGATTCAAAGCGGGTATCCATTGACTGATAAATTTGCTCGATCTTGTCTTTAAAATGCTGACGTATCAGTGGAAATTTAGTCCCGTTCGTTCCGGCCATCACGATCCGATTGATTTTCCCTAATCGACGTAAGTCGAATAGGGTTAAGGCCACAACACCCGCACCTTTATCAGAAGTACTCGCCGCGTGATGTACATAGCCGGTAGTATACTCACCTGTACCGATCATCAATGCTGAAATCATGAGAACCTTGCGGAAATGAAACTGGTCCAAATTGTATCAATTTTTCAAGGTTGGTGCAACGGCGATTCGGTTTTTGGTCTTCAAAAGTATGTTGAGTGACCCGCTATCGACCAGCTTGTATTAGTAAGCCGAATGCGAATAGTGTGTTAATGGCTTCGGCCTAACCTTTAACATTTAACAGATAGGGACAACGGTACATTCATTATTTAGAATTTAGAATTTAGTTTATAAAGAAAAAACATTGACATTTTAGCCTAAACTCGGTTAGAATTGGGCATATTTTGGATTTTAGCAGATTTTCAAAGGATTGGCCCTACGATGGCTTCAGCAATAGCAAACTTTTCTAACGTTTCGTCATCCGTTTTAACCTTAAAAGGTGTTGGCTCTTTAACTGGTGGTGGTGGTGAAGGCATTGGTCGTATTAAAGGCAACTATCAGCAAGCGCAAAAGAATCAAATTCTAGCGTCCCGTAGCTCAATTTCTGGCCCATCTCCCAGCACGTCGCAGCAGATAGATCCTGTTGACACAGGAAATACCTCGGACATTCTTAGCCAAAAAGCCAACCAGCGGTTCGGCTTGCTGGTGGAAAAGATTCTTTAGTTTCCGCATACACCTGCCCAGTTCGAAATTATTACGTCTATACAACCAAACCTTATCCTTCTTCAGTGCGTCTAACAAATAGAGGTAAAGAGGTTTTTCCTATATGTATAGGCTAAAGCTAGTTGTTCTCTCCCTTTTGTTCGTAATCCCGTTTCTCGCGACCTCCCAAAGGGATCGTTCTGCTAACAATCAGTTGCAGATTCCTGCCGCAGATCAGGCTTTCTATAAAGTAATTGTCGATTATAGCCTATTCCGCCCCCTTGGTTGGCGCCCACCTGATACTAGTCCCAAGTACGAGTTAATCGCTACTAAGATTCCCGCTGCAGGAGAAGCTAAAGCTCTGATTAAAGAGTCTCGTTCCAATAAAACCTATTATGTCGGTATTGGTGACCAGCTACAGGAAGCGAAAGTAGATAAGATTGTCGCGAATCAAGTTGGCTTGGTTCTGGAAGGGAAACCGGTTTCCCTCTCTATTAGTAGTATCCAATTCCTGAATACAGGTGGTGGGAAAAGAGGCAAGCGTAGCAGAGGTGGAAAGTCAAAAGAGGGAAAAGATGAAAACGCCAAGAAAAAATCTGAAAGACGTAGTAGCGATGAGCGCAGAGGTCGAGGCGGGGGACGTGGTAGTGGCGGGCGTGGTAATTTCGATCCACAACGCGCGCAAGAAATGCGTGCCAGATGGCAAAATGCATCCCCAGAAGAACGTCAGAAGATGATTGAAGGCTTCCGTCAGCGCTTCGGTGGTGGTGGCAGTAGAAGGGGTGGTGGCAGAGGCCGTTAACCCTCCACTATCTCAGCAAAGGTTGGTCCATCCGAGGGTGCGCCCCCGACTCCTTCCTATCGAATCTTTTATCTAAACTGACACGCAATCTTCAAACGCGAATTTATACCCCTCCTATTCCACCGTTAAATCTAGTGTTATTTCCCCAACTCTTTGGGGCCGTGTGACGAATTGGTTTCCCCGTGATATCTTTGGGGTAATTGGCCGGTGTAGTGGACAGTGGTAAACGACCGGCTTTCAGATGGACGATGCATTGACCCTCAGGGTGTTTACCTTACACACCTCACTGGATAATATCTCTGACTGTTTTCGCTTGAGCGGTGATACTCATCATCCACGGTGCTACGAACCTGTCGATGAGTGCTGGATCAGCGAAAACCCAATCGGTTACTTCGCTTGGCAGAAAAGGAAACCAGTTTCTACGGATCAATCACACCAGCAATGGGACGCTTAGCTCGACAAATCTTGCTGTTGTATTTGGTCATTAGTTCTGCCGATGTTGACAGTCTTACCGCCCAACCAGAAACTTACAATCTTTCGATTGCCACCGATCATATTCAAAACGGATCTTATCGATTAGCCGTAGATCTGCTGCGTCCAATCATCAACCATGACCCCTCTTCGATTATGGCACGTTATCACCTCGGTAATGCCTATCGTCTGCAACGCCTCTATTACCAAGCAGCTAAAACCTTAGAACCTATTCTCGGCTTAAAGCCAACCGATCGTGTTGCAGGCGAAACCCATATTTTCTTAGCTGAAATCTATATTCAACTAGGGCAACTGAATCTGGCACTTAACCAGGCCACTGCTGCTGTGGCCAAAGTCCCTGAGATCGCCGAAGCCCATTTTCACCTGGGGAAAATCTACTTAAAGCAAAAAAAGTTAGATCTAGCTAATTCCGCCTTCAAGCAGGCCACTATTAGAAATCCAGATTTCGCTGACGCTTGCCAGGAGTTAGGGAATATTGCCTTACTACAGGCTCGGCCGATACTGGCTGTGGGTTTTTTCCAACAGGTCGCCGATCTAGCTCCTTTTAACTACCGACCCCATTTGGGGTTGATGAAAGCCTACCGACTGTCGAATAACCAGACACTGGCCGAAAAACACCAGATTCGTTTTCGTGATCTGAAAAAATACTTTGACCAAGTTTATGATCTCGAATTGGAGTTAAAAGACCGTCCGACTGATCCCCAGATTCTATTTAGGATTGCTGAACTACATTATAAGTACCAAAACCTATCTGCGGCAATCGAGCAATACCAAAAGATTTTGATTCCAAACCCACAATCAGAGCCAGCTTGGGATCAGTTGGGTCGGATTTATATGCAAACAGGTGATTTTGAATCAGCCATCAAGGCATTTGAGTCACTGATTGGCTTAAACCCAGAACCTTTAGAAGCTTATCTCCGACTCAGTTGGATCTACACACAACAGCAGCGATTCGATCTTGCCAAGCAGCTTTTACAAAAGGCGATCCAACTTTCACCAGATCTAACACTGGCCTATCACGGGTTAGCAGAAGTCCATCTGGCTGTAGGTGACGCTGCTCAAGCCTTAGCCACCTACGAGCGAATTGTTGAGCTAGGGGATCGTGGGCCAGATATCTTAATTATGTTAGGCCAACTACGGTCTGAAAATGGCCGAACCAATCAAGCATTAAGCGCATTTCAAGAGGCGATCAAGCTCCGTCAGACCGATCCTCGGCCTTATCGCCATATCGCTCAGATCTATGTACAGGCTAATCTATATCTTGATACTGCACTGAAATATGCAAAACAGGCAGTTAAGCTGAATCCAGGCGCGGCGGAGATGTCAACTTTAGCCTTAGTTCACTTTGGTCAAAACCAACTTCAAATGGCTGAATCCTCAATTCAGCAAGCACTTGTCCAAGAACCGAATAACCCGGACTACCTACAGCAACTCCATGAAATCCAACAAGCAAAGGCCTCCGGCAAAGGTGGTCTGCATCAAGACAACCCGACAGAATAAATCGGAGCTTCGACCACTCCCCCTTTGGAAATGGCTGCCTTTTACTATCCCGATCCTAGTTGTTGTCTCAATTTTTCTCCCGCCCAATATATGCGCCAAGGTCATTTTTAAATCCGTAACAATACCTGCTCAGATCGACTTTGTTCATTCGGATGGGCAAAGTGGTCAAAGACTCTTTAATGAGTTTGTCGGGTCCGGTGCAGCATTTTTTGACTACGACAACGACGGCGATTTAGACCTCTATCTAATCAATGGGGCACCGCAACCACCATTTGGTTCAGAAATTACTCCCAAGCCCAACCGTATGTACCAGAATCTGGGCAACAGCACATTTACCGATGTTACTCAGATAACAAACCTTGGACACACCGGTTATGGTGTCGGTTGTGCGGTTGGCGACTATGACAACGACGGAGACACCGATCTCTACTTGACCAATTTCGGTCCAGATGTATTGTACCAAAATCAAGGCGATGGGACATTTCTGAATGTCACCGTAAGTGCGAATACAAACAACGCCAGTTGGGGTACCAGTTGTGCCTTTGCAGACTTTGAAAATGACGGATTCTTAGATCTTTATATTGCTAACTATGCAGACTACGAGGTGGCGCGCGACCGTCAATGCCGGAATCGGGATATTCACGTTTATTGTGGCCCTCATGCATATCCAGCCGCGATAGACCGTTTCTTCCATAATAATGGAAATGGCACGTTCTCCGACTTAACAGACTCATACGGCTTTTTACAACCACCTCCCTGCCATGGACTTGGACTGACTTTAGCCGACTATGACAACGATGGTGACTCCGACATCTACGTGGCTAATGATCAGGACCCTAACTTTTTATTTCAAAATCGAGGGGACGGGTCTTTCGAGGAGATCGCATTGTTGGCTGGTGTCTCCTACAATGACATGGGTAAAGAGGAAGCAGGAATGGGAACCGCTTTTGGTGATTATGATAACGATGGTCAGGTAGATTTAACTGTTAGTAATTTTCAAACCGAAACCAATACGGTCTACCACAACCGAGGGAACAACTTTTTCATGGATCTAACTATTACCACTGGTATTGCTGAAAAGACTTATAACTATCTGGGTTGGGGGATTAAGTTCTTCGACTACGATAATGACGGTTGGAAAGATATTTTCGTTGTCAATGGTCACGTGATGGACAATATCACCGAGTTAGAACCAAACGTCTTCTATTCGCAACAGAATCTACTTTTTCGGAATCTGGGTGATGGTAAGTTTGACCGGGTTCAAGGTCAGGACGGATTAGCCTTAAAAAAAGTGAGTCGATCCGCAGCCTTTGGCGATTATGACAACGATGGGGATGTGGACATTGTGGTAACTAACTGGAACCAATCCCCAGACCTGCTGCAAAACGAAATCGGGAACCAAAACAACTGGGTTAGATTCAGAACTGTTGGTCGAGACAGTAACCGCTCTGGAATCGGGGCTAAAATCAAAGTCGTCACCCCGGATCTAACTCAATACCAAGAAGTTAGATCCGGAGGCAGTTATTTAGCAGCCAATGATCTACGAGTTCACTTCGGGCTGGGGCAAGCTGAAATAATCCAACAGGTGGAAATTCGTTGGCCTAGTGGTCGGGTAGATCACCGACAACAACTGCTGATTAACCAAGAATATCTGCTAGTAGAAGGTGACAGTCAGTAAGCTGCCCATTTTGAATAGGTAGAGCAATTCCATAACTAGAGTTTAGAGTCTCACCAAACAAATAGGAGAAACAATGTATAAAAATAGTTGACATTGCGGCCCAAAAATCGTTGCCGCTCCTGGAACCGCTTTGGCTTTTTAACAGCTGTTCCAGGAGCGGCCAGAAGA
>JASMLX010000390.1 GCA_030748495.1 Candidatus Poribacteria bacterium
GTCTCACTGGTAGCTAAGACCACTGCTTGATAGTCACCCTCTTTAAGATCAGCTTCCAAAGTTATCAGCATCTGGGGGGTTTGTAGTGGTTCTTCTGCTGTTAATGTCACTTCTTTGGGGTCGAACACAACCTTAACACCATCTGGAAGGTCTGTGGCAAACAGAGTTACCTTACCGCTGAACCCATCCTTGGCTTGCAGTTTAACCAAATCTGATAAAGTACCTCCAGCTTGGCCTTCCTGTCCAGACTTCAGGCTAGAGAGAGTGAAACTGGGTGTAGTTTTGGCCTCTGTTTCTTTGGCCGTTAAAGTCAGTTGGACAGTAGCGGTTTTGCTGTTTGTGGTTTTTGCCGTCACTGTGGCTGTACCTGCTTTACTGCCAGCCGTATAGGTGGCGGTATAGGAACCGTCACCATTATCTGTAACGGTGCTGACTTGCCCACTATCCACCGTTAAGGTAACCGTCTGTCCCGATACCGCCTGGTTAGCGGCCCCTTTGAGGCTGATTGTCAATTGAGTACTGGACTTACCGTCAGCCGGCAGATCGCTGGCCGTGGCAGCTATCTCTACTTTCTCTACTGAAACGGCTTCTCCTGCCTCTACTTTCAAGGTTAAGGATAGAATTTTGGTCTGGCCACCACTGCTACTGGTAGCCAAAACGGTAAAGTCATAATCTTGGGCTTCTATCTGGGCCGGCAAGGTCAATTCCAACTCTACCCCTTGAGTATTTTCCTCTACTGACAGATCAACCTTTTCAGGACTGAAACT
>JASMLX010000391.1 GCA_030748495.1 Candidatus Poribacteria bacterium
TCACCACAAGTAGTACCCGAGCCGGAAATGGTTATCTCACTCAACTTATCAACGGGTGAATGGTATCAGAATTTAGAGATCGGCTGGGATCAGTCGGCAACGGCAGGTTTGGAAGTGATGGATCAGGCTCTGCCTCCAGCTGGCCCACAAGGTCATCCGTATCAAGCCAATCTGGTTAGCGGTCAATGTCGGCTGAGAAGAGATGTCAGACCGATGTCGGCTCAAATGGTCAGCTGGCAGATGCGTATTTCTTCACCAGAGCCAGTCCATCTGTCAATAGATAGGCGACAGATTCCGAAAGGTCAGGAGTTGGTGATTGTCGATGGTCAAGTAGAAACTGTACTGACATCCGGCATGGAGATGCAACTGGAGGATGGAGATCGAGAACTAACGGTTAGCCTGCGTCCTTTGCCTAAAGTGACGCAACTGCTGCAAAACTATCCCAACCCCTTTAACCCGGAGACTTGGATACCCTACCAACTCAATCAAGCCTCAGAAGTTAGCTTAAGTGTTTACAGCAGCGATGGCAAACTGGTGAGACACATCGATTTGGGACTGAAACCAGCCGGTAATTACCAGAGAACAGAGCGAGCCGTCTACTGGGATGGACGCAACGCCAATGGTGAGTCGGTGGCCAGCGGGGTTTACTTCTACCGTCTCCAAGCCGAAGATTACAGTCAAACCCGCAAGATGGTGATCCTGAAGTAGTGGCTGATTTTACGGCTAAAAACTGAATCGGTTTCTCCAGCC
>JASMLX010000392.1 GCA_030748495.1 Candidatus Poribacteria bacterium
CGGTAAACTTGAGGCCGTGCAGATGGAAAGCGGGCGCTTTCTAATCGATGAGATTTCACTACAAAAGTATCAACTAGATCAAAGCAAAGGGGTACGAGTCGCAAAAGATGCAAAAGCAAAGACCAAATTTTTGCCTAATGTTAAGCCTAAACTAATAGAAAATGCTGGTAATCAATTGGCAATAGAGATAAAAGAACAGTTGGGAACGAGACCTGAGTGGCTTCATTTGTACCAAACCTTACTGGAAACCGCAGTCAATCTGGACGGTATCATGTTGGAATCCATTTTTAGAACACCTGAGGGCGGTTTTGAGTGCTTCAGCAGTACTCCTGCCTACACTCTACCCGACGATCCTTTTCGATTTGAGGACGAGCTGCTTACCGACTGGTACAATTACGATTTGACGGTTGAAGCGGCAAAAAATTATCTGCGAACCGATTTTCGGTGGTGGGTTCAACTCGCCTACCAGGATAAAGTCATAATTCGTTCCAAGGATGAGAGACCACCTGCATCGGATCTTGGCCTGATAGAATGGATCAATGATCAGGAAGAGGCTATAAAAGATGAGCGTAAAATGCTGCGCGCGCAAAACAAAAGAAGGGATCAGGAAGTGATAGGCGCTTTGGTCCTGTGCGGAGGGGCGGTAGCGTTGGGTCTTGTCCTTGGACTCGTTAGTCCTGCAGGCCAGCAAGCCTTAATCATCGACTAATTAAATCGCTGTCGTTTTTTCACCTTACTGTTGACAAAA
>JASMLX010000393.1 GCA_030748495.1 Candidatus Poribacteria bacterium
AGTCCATAAATGAAAAATGCAACCATACCGATAACGGCAATAATAATTGTTTTTTTGCTCCATATGTGGTGAAGGCCCAGGCGGCGATGCCATTTTTCAAACCAATCACTTGGTGGAAATATGAATGGAAATATTATTACAACTGATGTAAACAATATTGTTGGATTAGATACGGTATTAACAATTTCCTTGAAGGAACCCATGTTTACACTGGTGTTGAGATGCCACCATCCTTTCTCACTCGCCAGAAATGAACCGCCATAAAGATCATAATTATAAAAGGTAAGCCAATACAATGCAGCACATAGAATCGAAGTAAAGCAGCCTCACCCATAAAACGCCCACCAATTAATGCAAATCGCGCATCACTAGCCATAGTGATAAAATTGATATCTCCTATAGCAAGCAATGCCGCACCTGGACCTTCAGACCCAAGAAAGGGAGTGGCTCTAGCCATGTTTCCACCAACGGTGATAGCCCATATCGCTAGCTGATCCCAAGGTAAAAGATAACCGGTAAAACTTAATAATAGGGTTAACAATAACAGAATAACACCTATAGACCAATTAAATTCCCTTGGTGGTTTATACGAACCTGTCATAAACACTCTAAACATATGGAGCCATACTGTGATAACCATGGCGTGGGCTCCCCAGCGATGCAACTCACGCATAATACCAAATGGTACCGGTTCAGCAAGATCAATAATATCCGTGTAGGCATATTCAATTGTTGGGCGGTAATA
>JASMLX010000394.1 GCA_030748495.1 Candidatus Poribacteria bacterium
TGTGAATAACATCACCGATGTAGTCACTAACACCGATGGTTTACTCAACCCTGTTGGTCTAACTATCCATAACGATCAGATCTATTGGACTGACGTAGAAAACCCAAGAATCCAACGAGCTAACCTAGATGGCTCTAATATCAGCGACCTAGTAACTGTTGCTGATGGCTTGAATGTCCCCAATAGTATTACTATCTACAACGACCAGATCTATTGGACTGACGACGGAGTCGGCAAGATCCAACGGGCCAATCTAGATGGCACTAATGTCACCGACCTAGTAACTGTTGCTGATGGCTTGAATGTCCCCAATAGTATTACTATCTACAACGACCAGATCTATTGGAGTGACAGTGAGAAGATCCAACGGTCCAACCTAGATGGTACTAATATCACTGACTTGACCACTGGTTTGGATAACCCTCATGGTATGACCATCCATAACGACCAGCTCTATTGGGCTCAGGGTGGTAACACTAATAAGATCCAACGGTCTAATCTGGATGGTTCTAATATCAGCGACCTAGTAACTGTTGCTGATGGTTTGGGTGAACCTAATGATTTAACCATCCATAACGACCAGCTCTATTGGACTTCGGGAGCAACTGGTGGTGGTGCCCCCCCTAAGATTCAACGGGCTAATCTGGATGGTTCTAATGTCATAGATCTGGTGGATTTATCTGATTTACCAAGTTATAGTGGACATCATATCGCTTATGATATTACTGTCCATAACAACCAGATT
>JASMLX010000395.1 GCA_030748495.1 Candidatus Poribacteria bacterium
ATCTAAGCGGGAAGCCTTTTTCAAGATGAGATCTCCCACCGGGATAACCGGGTAAGGCCCGTGGTAGACCACCACGTTGATAGGCCGGAGGTGTAAGCACGGCAACGTGTTCAGCCGACCGGTACTAATCGGCCGAGGGCTTGGTTACACATCGACGATTGTTCGAGGTGTTCGTGATCGCTGTGGAGTACTGGAGAGGCCCACGGGTCTCCCTTGACAACAGATCGTGCTCCCGCCGCCTCGGCGGCAGGGGGTGCAACGGCTTTCGGTGGCGAAAGCGGTGGGGTCACACCCGTTCCCATTCCGAACACGGCAGTTAAGCCCGCCAGCGCCGATGGTACTTGGGCGGAGACGCCCTGGGAGAGTAGGACGCCGCCGGATTTCTCACGCTTCAGGCGAGGCCTTCGGGCCTCGCCTGAAGTTGGTTTTGGGCCCGGGCGCCGAGGACCCTGTCAACCCATGGTCGGATCAGCCGGGTCGCCGGACCGGATCCGTTCCCACAGCAGTCGCCAGCGGGGTTGGTCGCCGACAGCGAGGTAGCCCGTGTGGGTGGTGACGCCCAACTGGCCCGCGTCGGGATCGCGGGCGACGATCGAGAGCGTCATCGGGCCTCTTGTCGGGAATGGACACGGACCGGACGAGAGACGCCAGGGGCGGGGATCGGCCGGTTCCTGCCAGGGGCGGTCCCGGTAGTGTCTTGGTCCATGGGCCGCCCACAGGATCGACGCTCGACCGGCCGGG
>JASMLX010000396.1 GCA_030748495.1 Candidatus Poribacteria bacterium
CGCTAAATGGTCAGGGAAAAGATTGCCCACAGAGGAAGAATGGGAATTTGCCGCTCGGGGAGGCTTGAAAAATAAGGACTATCCTTGGGGAAATGATAAAAGTTTGGCCCGTGATTATGCCAACTATCTGGGGACGGGCGGCACAGATAAGTGGGACCAATCCGCTGCCCCCGTAGGTGATTTTAAGCCCAATGGCTACGGCTTATATGATATGGCCGGTAACGTTTGGGAATGGTGTCAAGACTGGTATGATAGCGATAAAGACACCCGGGTGTTGCAGGGCGGGTCTTGGGACTACACTATTGGCTACCTGAAGGTGGATTCCCGTAACTACTTCGCCCCGAAGGATAGGCTCCGCAGCCACGGATTTCGATGTGTGTCAGGATGGTGGGATTAGTTGCCCCTGACCCGCACGAAGGAGCGTCCCTGTTAAGGATTAGCCACTAGAACAGCCTTTAATCGTTGAAGGAATGATCGCGCCCCTTAATCTCAGATAATTGCTGATGTTCAGCTTGATAACGACTTTCTGTCAACGCTTGCAGTTGTTGGCTCTAATCGAGTGCGGACTGGAGGCATTCTATCTGTTGGTCTTTAGTTTAGCAGTTTAGCTTGATGATCCGATAAAACAAGGATAATAGGTGATGACCGTTTAGGCGACGGCCAGCCAAATATCCCCCGACCGTGCAAAGTGAGGCTTTACGAGTGATGTAGGGGTATTCTTTATTGC
>JASMLX010000397.1 GCA_030748495.1 Candidatus Poribacteria bacterium
TCCTTTCCCCGCCCGCTGTAATTCACGGGCGATCCACAACCCCGAATAGCCGATGGCCGTGCCACATTCGACCACTAGATCCGGTCTAGCTTCTCGAACCAGAGTGGACATGAACTCCGCTTTTTCTTGGCCTAGCATTGGAATTCCTTGAGCGCGGCACTGCTGAAAAACCGACTCTAGTACTTGGTCAAATGACATCTTTCTGACCTCTCTCCTTCTCAAGCTGGACTGCTCCCAGCTTTTCCTCTTTAATTCAGGTTACGGATTGTTTGCGAAGTACAGCCAAGCCACTCACGGGCTTCTGTTGTACTAATAGTCTCCATTTCCATATAAAAACCCCTGCTACAATTGAGATAGGACACCGGTGTCTGCTCCGGTTTCCCACTGATAATTTTGATAATGACCGGTAAATAGCCTTATCGGATATTTTTACCAATCCGGAACACCATACCTCTCTTTTTCCTCAACTGTTAGCTGACGGGTAACGCGGCTCTTAGCGATTTCTAGCAGTTCATCCATATCTGTGGTGTAATTTGGACGATTCCATCTCCACTCGCTGTAGCGATTCGCGTACCATCTGGACTATAGGCCACCGATCTAACATAATGAAATACTCACCGGCTGGAATTCAGTGAGAACCAGGAGCCGATCAGCAACTTTTTGGGATTTCTCCTGGTTGGGGCTATATCTCCCTTGTTAGAAGTTGAATTCTCATGTTAGATTTCAC
>JASMLX010000398.1 GCA_030748495.1 Candidatus Poribacteria bacterium
CCGTAAGGTAATAAGGCTCGTTGTAGACTACAACGTTGATAGGCTGCAGGTGTAAGTGTGGTAACACATTCAGCCGAGCAGTACTAATATGCCGAATGACTTTATCAAATTTTTCTCTTTGTAAAACGGGCACTACGTCAATCTCCAAAGATTTTAATTAAGCTTTCCGGCGACTATAGCATAGGGGAAACACCCGTTCCCATTTCGAACACGGCAGTTAAGACCTATTGCGCCGATGATATTGCGCGGGAGACCAGCGTGAGAAAGTAGGTCATCGCCGGGAATATTTAAAAAACCCTCCTTTAATGGAGGGTTTTTTTTGTGATCCTTAACACACACTATTATATTGTTATTGAAAAGAGGGGAACAAATCCGGTAAATTCATATTTAGACGTTAAAGATGAAGTTAATTTCCAGAGCATTATTTTATTTTTGTTTTTTAGCGTATTTACCGCTAAAAGCCCAAAACGTTACCCTTACTGGTACCATTTATGATTATGCCACGTATTACGTTTCCAGCTTTGATCCCCAGACAGGTGCATCAGATTTCCAATTATTTCGATACACGTTAAGTTCAGATTCTTATCCCGTATGGATAAAAGTAACATTTCGGGCCACCATGGTTTCCCCTGCGCTTGGCATCAACACGGAGACAACTATTTTAGACCTTTATACGTCCCCATTCCTTGTTGATAATGATATTATATTGGATAATAGAGC
>JASMLX010000399.1 GCA_030748495.1 Candidatus Poribacteria bacterium
ACTTTGCCTCATTTGCCTTTCAATAGGTACCATGTTCAACCAAATAGCATGGAGGCCGTATGGCAAAAGTGAAGTCATGGCAAGTCTCAGATTGATTCTGGCCAAAAGTTGAGCCATTAATCCCGTCACCTCAGCCAGATCCAAACCAGCAATACCTGCCCAAAGCCGGTGGAGGCAGAAAGCCGATGCCGGCCCGCAAAATATTGGAAGGAATCGTTTATCTATTGCCTACGGGCGGCCAATGGAAAGCCCTGCCAAAAGAAGGTTTGGCAAGTTCGAGTGCGATTCACACTCACCTCCTTCGCTGGGCGGAAAGTGGTTTTTTGGTTACTCTTTAGCTGGCAGGACTAGCTGAATATGATGAAATGGAGGGCATCTCCTGGAAATGGCCAAGCATCGACGGAGCCATTGTCAAAGCTGCTTTGGCTCAAGAAACAGTCGGGCCAAATCCAATCGATAGGGGAAAAAAGGAAGCCGGCCAAATTTGTTAGTCGACGGCCGTGGAGTCCCTTTTTCACTGGTCGTAAGCGGAGCCAATCGGCATGATGGAAGCCAACTGGAAATCGTCTGGGATGAAATCGTGATTGAGCGACCGGATGATATTGAACCGCAGCCATGTGCCGATAAAGGTTACGACCAGTGATCCGGCTTGACAGATAATCATCTCCAAAGGTTAGACTCCTCAGGTGAAATCAAGGGGAGAGGAAATTGATAAGAA
>JASMLX010000039.1 GCA_030748495.1 Candidatus Poribacteria bacterium
TCTCTGACCGAAATTCTAGTTCAGTACCCAAATGGTTGGCCGGTCACCACCGAATTCGACTTTTCACTGACCCTGAACGGGGTCAATGCTAGCGAGATTGATATTATGATCGGCGGTCAGTCTGCCCGGAAGATGGGCTGGTTGACAGTCGAAGCCGTGCAGGCTAATCGGTCGACCATGGCCAGTTCAGAAACTACCTTTATCGTCCAGTTGAACACCATCTACCTGGCAGAGGGCTTTTTGCAACAACTATCGTTGTTAATCAGTAAGCGAAACGGCAGTTTCAGTATTCCACTGCCGCCGATCAACATCGACCACTCCTCCCTCAACCGACAGTTGGAGTTGGTGATTCCAGCCGACGTTAGCTTGATCCATCTGTCGCTGTCGGTGACCCGTGTCGATGGAGTAGCCAAGACGCTACGTACGGTGGGCGACCTGCATCAGCTAATGGATGAGGAAGGGTCATTTCTAATTACCCACCATCAGCCTAGCAACAGTTGGCAAAGCTATTTCGGCCCTAGCCAGCACTTGAGTAGCAGCGATGTAGCCCTGACCCCGGGTCTGGGCATCATCAGCGTTAGAACGGCGGCCAGTCGACCACTCAAGCTGCGTCTGGATGGCCGGATGCTAGCCTTGCAGCAGGAGACCAGTATCCAGTTGCAAGTGGGCGTTAACCTGGTCGGCCTGCCGGTAATGGACAGCGGTCTAACCACAGTGGCCGAGTTGCTGAAATTGGAAAATATGGCGGCCAGTGCCATCGCCCATACGGACAGCGGCCTTCAGTTGGTCACGGCCGCCGATTACGGCTGGCACAGCGATCTGCCGTTGATTAATGGCCATGGCCTGCTACTGATCTCCAATCGACAGACCCACATTACGCTCTATGAAGCCGAGTTAGGGCGGAAGCCAGTGGTGGTCAGCAGCCAGGGGACCAGCCGTAGCGGGGCCCAGCAAGCGATGGCTTTCACTTTGAATGGCCGCGTCAAAGACTGGGACGGGACCGCGGTAGGTGCCGGATATACAGTAGCCGCTCAAAACTTGAGCCAGAATAGTCTTTGGCTGGTCGAACCTCGCCGGCTAACGCACGCCGATGGACGTTTCAGCCTCATTTTTATCGATATCTTTGACGGAAACCAAACCACAATAGGTGACCAACTGCTGATCCAGGTTAGCGCGCCGATTACCGACCAGCTGCAGGGGCAACGGGTTTATACGGTCACCGATCAGGACATCGAGGCCATGTCGGTCAACCTGGAGCTAACTATCAATTCGCGTCATCTGCTGATCAACACGATCTCAGGTCACCAGGACTGGGTCAAAACGGTGGCCTTCAGCCCGGATGGCAACACTATCGCTTCCGGCAGCAACGACCGGACTGTTCGTCTCTGGTCGGCGGAGACCGGCGCCCCTTTGCGGACGCTGAGCGGAAACGGCGGTTGGGTCAATGGGCTGGCCTATAGCCCGGACGGCAGTTTCATCGCTTCAGCCGGCGGGGATAAAGAGGTTTGCTTGTGGCGGGTCAGCGATGGCCGTCTGGAGCAAAGATTGACCGGCCATCTGGCCCCTGTGTTGACGGTAGCCTTCAATCCGGACGGCAGTAGTGTGGCTTCCGGCGCCGTAGATAATACCATCAAGCTGTGGCAGGTTAGCAGCGGCGTCCCCGTCCGCACGCTGGCCGGCCACGGCGGAGATATACGGGCGCTGGCTTTCAACCCGGACGGTCGCCTGTTGGCTTCTGCCAGCAGTGATGATACGGTCAAAATCTGGGCCGTCGAAAGCGGTCTGCTGGTTCGCAGCCTGATCGGCCATAGTGATGATGTCACCGCGGTAGCCTTTAGCCCGGATGGCCTGAGTCTGGCCTCTGGCAGCGAGGACCAGACCGTCAATATTTGGCGGGTGAACGACGGTCGTCTGCGGCATACGCTGAGCGGTCATACGGGTGCGGTTCGTGCCGTCACTTATAGCCCGACCGGCCAAACAGTAGCTTCCGGGGCGGCGGACCGGAGCATTAAGATCTGGCGGGTGGACGATGAACAGTCGTTTGGACAGCTGTTGGAGGTCATGGAGGGGTTGGACGGCACGGTGGCATCGCTGGCCTTCAGAGGTGACGGCAGACGCTTAATTTCTGGCGACTATGGCAATAACCTTCTGCTTTGGGGGCCGTTTGAAGGTACAGCTCTGACACTGATATCCATCACCCCGGCCGAGGGCCTGACCTCCGGCGGCACACCGGTCACTGTTCTAGGGACCGGTTTCCAGGCCGGGGTTAGTCTGAGCCTGGGTGGCGTCCCCTTCGACTCAGTGGAGATGGTCTCCAGTTATATACTTCGTGCTACCACCCCAGCAGCGGAGGCCGGCGGGGTAGCCGAACTGATAGTGACCAATCCGGACGGAGAGGCCGTCAACCTAACCGAGGCCTTTACCTACCGTTTGCCTGGGCCGACGGTGACCTCGCTGAAACCCAATATGGGGCCAATGGTCGGCGGAACAGCGGTCACCGTTCACGGCCGCGATTTTATGACCGGCGCCACCGTCGAGTTTCAAGGCCTCGTCGAGTTTCAAGACCTGGCGGTCACTCCTGTGACTGTAGTATCAACCACCCAACTCCGCTTTGTCACGCCGGCCGGCCGCCAAGGGACGGCCAGCCTAAGAGTGAGCAACCCGGATGGTCAGAGTATGACACTATCCAAGGCCTTCACCTACCAGCCTCCGCCAACGGTGATCTCGATTAGCCCTGTATTGGGACCGGAAGCGGGAGCGACGGAGGTGGTGGTTACAGGCATCAATCTGGTGGAGGGAGCAATGGTCAAGATCGGCCAGTATATTCTGTGGCAGGTAGAGGTGGTTTCCGACAGCGAAATCCGAGGCCGCACGGCGGTGGGTAGCCCGGGCCAACACGCGCTGACACTGATCAATCCGGACGGACAAAAATCCGTTCTGGAAAACGCCTTCACCTATTTGGCTAGCCCTAAATTAACAGCGGTGACACCCATCAGCGGCCCGGTGGCTGGCGGGACTCTGATCACCTTGCACGGAAGCGGTTTCCTGGCTGGCGCGGAGGTAACCATCGATGACCAGCCGGTGATCGGCCCAAACCTGATTTCAGCCACCGAACTACAGGTCACCACCCCGGGCGGAGAGGTGGGGCCAGCCCAGGTGGTTATCACCAACCCGGATGGCCAGCGGAGCGTTTTAGCCCGGGGCTACTATTACGCGCACCCGCCGCAGTTGACGGCGGTCTCGCCCGATGGTGGCGCCCTGGCAGGTGGTACCGTCATTACCTTGACAGGCGATTATTTTGAGACCGGCCTCTCCCTGGAATTGGGATCCGACGTGGCCAGTCAGGTTAAACTCAGTTCCGTTAACCGGATTCAGGCTACTACTCCCCCGGCGAGCAGGGCGGGAGTGGCCGTGGAAACGGGAGGGGTAGTAGACCTGATCCTGACCAATCCGGATGGACAGAGTGTGACTCTAACCAGCGCTTTTACCTATCGGCCAGCACCGATAGTGACCGCGGTCAATCCACAATTCGGCACCTTAGCGGGCGGGACTCTGATCACCTTGAGTGGAAGCGGTTTCCTGGCTGGCGCGGAAGTAACCCTGGGCCGGCATCCAGCCAGCCTGGTGCAGGTCCAATCAGATGAGATCACCGTCATCAGCCCATCCGGCCGGGTGGGTATGATGGAGATCACCGTCACCAATCCAGACCAACAGTCATTTACACTCCAGCAAGCGTTCATGTACTATTTGGGGCCAACCCTGGACCGCGTCAGCCCTCAGGTCGGCGCCTTAAAGGGTCAAATGCAGGTGACTTTAACCGGTGATGGGTTCCTGCCGGGGGCCGAGGTGACCTTCGGGCAAATCGAGGCCGATGCCGGCCAGGTGGAAGTAACCTCCGATCAAAAAATACGGCTGACCATTCCAGCCCATCCAGCCGGAGTAATCGACATCACGGTGACCAACCAGGATGGGCTAACCACAATATTGAAGGATGGGTTTACCTACCAATCGGGTCCTGTTTTAGAAGCGGTTTCACCTACAATGGGGCCTTTGGAGGGGTGGCAGGTGGTTACCTTGAGCGGAAGTGGATTTGTGGCTGACGCTACCGTTACTTTGGACCAAACCACGACCGTTAAGGCAATTGTGCTGTCGGCAACGGCAATCCGAGCCACCCTTCCACCGCATTCGGCCGGCCCAGTCGACCTGACAGTCGTCAATCCAGATGGGTTAGGGGTCACTTTTAAGAGTGCCTTTACCTATAATCCATCACCGCAGGTGACCGAGATTCAGCCCGCCTCCGGCCCTGAAATCGGCGGTACGGAGGTCACAATTACAGGCGCTGATCTGATGGAAGGAGTGGTGGTCAAGATCGGCCGGCATATTCTGCAGCAGGTAGAGGTGGTTTCCGGCAGCGAAATCCGAGGCCGCACGGCGGTGGGTAGCCCGGGCCAACACGCGCTGACGTTGATTAACCCAGACGGGCAGAGCACTGTCTTAGCCCAGGCCTTCACCTATCAAGCGGGTCCCAGGCTGACCGCCGTGGCGCCGGCAGGAGGAGCGCTGGCTGGTGGGACAGAGATTACCCTGATTGGCGACCATTTAGCTTCCGACAGCCTGGTGACGGTTGGTGGAGCAAAGGCGAGTCAACTGAAACTGGTTTCGGTGACAGAGATCCAAGCCATCACCCCGGCTGGAGAGGCTGGGCCAGCCAAGGTGATAGTTACCAACGTCGATGGTCAGCAGGCGGTTTTACAGCAGGAGTTCTACTACTACTATGCGCCGGAACTGGTAACGGTTGAACCGGCCAGCGGCCCCTTAGCCGGCGGGACGGCGATTACATTGAGCGGCAAACATTTTGAGACCGGCGCCACCTTGAAACTGGGATCAGCCGCGGCCAGCCAGGTTAAATTAAGCTCCGCCGACCGGATTCAAGCCGTCACCCCAGCGGCGGAAGCCGGTATCGTCGACCTGATCTTAACTAATCCGGACGGGCAGAGCGTGAGACTGGCTCAAGCCTACACCTACCAGCCGGCCCCAACGGTGACGGGAATCAGCCCCAGCATGGGCGCTTTAGCCGGCGGAACAGTGGTGACCGTCAGCGGGTCCGGCCTGCTGCAGGGATTGACGGTTGCAGTGGGCGGGATTCAGGCCACCGAGATTGAAATTATCTCGGCTACCGAGGTCAAATTCACCAGTCCAGCGGCGGGGGCCGGTATCGTCGATCTGATTTTAACTAACCCGGACGGTCAGAGCGCGAGACTGGCTGAAGCCTACACCTATCAACCGGCCCCCAGCTTGGTTGAGGTCAAGCCTCGGGCCGGCGCCTTAGCCGGCGGAACGGCAGTGACCGTCAGCGGAAGCGATTTCCTGCCGGGGCTGATAGTGGTGTGGGGAGCCGTTGAGGTGGCCGACATAGAACTCATTTCAGCCACTCAGCTCAAATTCACCAGCCCAGTGGGTCAGAAGGGGTTGGTTGATTTGTGGGTTGCTAACCCGGACGGCCAGACGGTCAAGCTGGCTGAAGCCTACACCTACCAGCCGGCCCCCAGCCTGGTTGAGGTCAAGCCTCGGGCCGGCGCTTTAGCCGGCGGGACGGCAGTGACCGTCAGCGGAAACGATCTCCTGCCGGGGTTGACGGTTGCTATAGGCGGGATTCAGGCCACCGAGATTGAAATTACCTCGGCCACCGAGGTTAAATTCACCAGCCCAGCGGCGGAAGCCGGGCTAGTAGGGCTAATTTTGACCAACCCGGACGGCCAGAGCGCGACACTGGCCCAGGCTTATACCTATCAACCAGCGCCCAGCCTGACGTCGGTAACACCTCAACGTGGAGCTTCCAGAGGGGGAACCGTAATTGTCCTGAACGGAACGGGTTTCTTTGATGGCGCTCAGGTTACCTTCGGCCAGACCAAGGCCGGTTCCATTAAGTGGGTGTCCGAAACAGAGCTCCGCGCAGACACACCAATAGGTGAGAAGGGGGCGGTTGATATTACTGTTACCAATCCAGATGGTCAGGTCGTTAAACTGGCTCAAGCCTTTACCTACTACTCTTCACCGATAATCGACTCTATTATACCCAATCGAGGTCGAACGATTGGTGGTAGTCGAGTTCAACTGGAGGGCGAGGACTTTCTACCAGGGGTGAAGGTTAGCGTTGACAAGACTAGCGCCACAACCGTCGAGGTTATCTCCGAAAACGAGATTCAGATTGTCACACCACCTCAGGCCAAAGGTTCGGTTGACTTACTGGTTACCAATTCAGATGGCGGTGCGGTAAAGGTAGCCGACGGGTTCACTTATTTTCAGGATACAGCTTTCGCCCTGACTGGCAGTAGGCCCGCTGATGAGGCGAAACACGTTCCCGTCAATCTAACTGAGATTCGGCTCGAGTTCGGCCCGGAAGAGGAGCTCGGCTTAGAGACGGTAAACGTTGATAGCCTGGAGGTAAAAGGCCAGCTTAAACCGCCTCAGTCGGCTGAAGAGGAGATGCTGGACTCAACCACCGTTGAGGACGACGAGGGCCGAGTTGAGGGCCGTAGACGCTATAAGGGTCAGGTGCGGTTGGAAGGGACCTCCACCCTTGTCTTTCAACTGGAACAGCCCTTGGCCGAAGAGGAGCAGATTCGGATTACCTTTGCTGCCACCTTGCAGGATATTGCGGGCAATAGACTTCCGGCAGACACCGCCGTCTCTTTCACTACTGGGCTGGGCGTTTGGCCTGGTGACACCAACCACGATCGGCGGGTGACCATTCTGGATATATTGCCCATTATACAGCATTGGGGGCGGCAAGGCGCTGCACGTCAGGCGGTCGATCAGACCTCATGGGCAGTACAACCGGCCGTTTCGTGGCCGGTTAGAGCCAGAACCTATGTAGATGCCAATGGAGATGGGATTATCGACGAAGGAGATGTTATTCCGATCGCTCAAAATTGGCGACAACAGTGGCCGTCTTCCCCTACTTCTACTGTGGACCAACCGGCTGACCAACCGTCTGATCAGCCGGCCGCCCCACCACTGCAAGTGGATTTATCCCCTGAGGCAGAGCATCTGGAGATTTACTATCGGATGCTTGGGGCGCTGGAGCGGTTTAGTGGACAGAGTGAGAACCGTCAGCCGTTGCGAACCTGGCTGGAAAAGCAGATTCTGATGGCCACCCAGCAATCGTTGCCGTCGGAAACCCGTCTCTGGACCAACTATCCAAATCCGTTTAATCCGGAGACCTGGATTCCGTATCAACTGGCGGAGGTGGCCGAGGTTGAAATACGGATCTTTAATCTACACGGGGAATTGGTTCGACAACTGGATCTAAGGCAGAAAACCGCCGCCTACTACGTGGATCGAACACAGGCTGCCTATTGGGACGGAAAGAACCAGCTGGGTGAGCCGGTCTCGGCCGGCGTCTATCTCTATCAACTGAGCACCAGCCGGGGTCATCGGCAAACACATCGCATGGTCCTGATCAAGTGATCGTCGATCCAAATGAATCCAAGCCGGTTAGATGCTAAAAACGGGCCAAAAATCTGAGCGCCAACGGCTCGGCTGCCAATGGTACTATAGACCGCAACCAGTCGCGGTTCTGTAAAATTAATCACCCTAATTGGAAGCTCATGGAAGATTATAGAAGCTTACGCGCAGCTATGACGTATATGATGAGAGGTAGAGTTATTCTATGGCTGTGGTCGGTCAGTCTGCTAATGCTGGGTTGTGGCTTAGAGGATGACGGCGTGTATGTTTCCCCGCGACTCGAACTGAAACTGGCACCCGGACTGGCGTCACAATTTCAAAGCGTCAACCGATTGGTGATCAGCATTGAGGGGGTCGAAATGGAATCTAAAATTGAATCCGTTCCGATTCAGACCGATCAGCGTCGTTTTTCCATCGAGTTAATCCTCCCTTTGGATGCCACTACCATTCGGGTCGAGGCCTATGAAGCCGACGAAAATGGCGATGATTACGTCTCATTTACAGGCCACGCACCGATAACCGGTCTAGACCGACCGAATCCGAAGATCACTGTTCAACTGCACCCGACCACCAGTGCCCTGTCGCTGGCGGTATCCAAGGCCCAGTTGCCGGTCGGCCAACCCTTTACAGTACAACTTCAGATCAACGTAGTCGAAAACCTGTCAGCTATCTCCCTCGAACTGGCTTTTGACGAGCAGTTGGTCCGACCGACCGCCATCAGCGCCGGCTCTATTTTTGACGATAATCCGCTTCTGTTTCACGACCTGGATCTGGATCGTGAGCCCAACCGGGTTGGGATGGCTGTTGGCCTCCGAGAGGGCAAAGTCGTGGAGGCTGAACAAGGGACGTTGCTCGAGGTGACTTTCGAGGCTATCGCCGCCGGGAAGGCAAAAATCTGGATTCTACCCCAGACGCAAAGCCGGGCTCTAGCCTTAACCCAACCGGACGGCAGTAGAATCGACGGCTTTCAACGCTTAGCCGAATACGTCACTCGGGCCTCCGCCTCTATTCGGATCGTACCAAAGAAATAAATGCCAGAGAAATAAAATTGAAACCGGTTTGCTCTGTCTCGGTTAAACTCAATCAAGAAGGACAAGAAAAAATGAGATCTGCCCCAAAGGCAATTCTGACGAAGACGGCCAGTGTCCAACCTAAATGGTATCGCCTCTTGGCGGTCATTATGTTAGCGATAATTCTGGCTACCGGTTGTGCCACTACCCCGTACGATCAAGCGCTGGAATCGCTGAAAACGGGACAGTACGAGACGGCTATTCAAGCGTTGGAAGAGCTTTTAGTCGCTTACCCGGACTCAGTTCCCATCTTGCGGCAGACAGGACTGGCCCATTACAAAAAAAAGGACTATCCAACGGCAATCGGCTACTTTAACCGGACCCTTGAACTGAATCCCGATGATGGGTGGACGATCCTTCATTTAGGCCTGATTTACGAAATGCAGGGAGATGAGGATGCTGTTATCCACACCTATCGAAATTATCTGCAGGCGGCCAGGAAGAGCCGGCTCAGAAAGAAGATAGAGATCAGACTGAGCGCCTTAATCGACCGGCGGATGACCCGTTTGGCCAAATTGGCTTTGACGGAGGAAGCCCTCGGCCGCTACCCTGAGATCGAGCCCAACACTGTGGCCGTCATGTATTTTGATAACAGTACTGCGGACATAACATTTGCTCCGCTAAGAAAAGGGTTGGCCAACCTGTTGATTTCGGACCTATCCAAAGTGAATTCCTTAAAGTTGGTCGAGCGGACGCGGATGCAGAAACTTCTTCAGGAAATGGGGTTGGCCGATAGCAATCTGGTGGCCTCAAATACCGCCTCACGCACCGGACGCCTGCTGGGAGCCAGTCAAGTGGTCAAAGGGGGATTTACGGTCCTCAGAGATAGAAACCTGAGGTTAAATGCCATCTTCGGTCAGACGGTGACGAGTGAGATCCAGCAGACTGAGGCGCTCCGCGGTCCACTAACTGAACTGTTTGAGATGGAAAAGGCGCTGGTGTTCAGTCTGATCGAAAAAATGAAAATTTCGATTTCGCCGGAAGAAGAGGCGGCTATTCAGAAAAGGCCAGCGCCTAAATTTCTAGCTTTTTTATCCTACTCGCAAGGGCTGGACCTGATGGACAGAGGCAACTACGCCGCGGCCGACGCCGCGTTTTCACGCGCCATAGAGATTGACCCCGAATTTAATCCGGCTCAGCAGTCGTTAGAGGAGGTACAGGTTATTAGCCAGACGCTGGAGATGACGGCCACCGCGCCGGAAGATGTCCAGGTAGCAATTGAAACGATTGCTGAGGCCGAGTTACCCGCCATGGAGAACCTGGCCATTCCTCTGGAAGTGGAAGCCGGGCCGGACATTTTAGCCGAGTTGGGGGGGCAGGTATCCAGAGACTTCATTTCACAACCGGAACAGGCAACGTCATTGGAAAACGAAACACAGGTTAGAAGCGGTGGCAGTGGGAGTGATGAAACCAGCAGCCCACTGTCGATGGGTCAAAAGGTTGTGGTCGAGATTACTTGGGAGCCGTAACCACATACGAGTAAATAGGTGAGAAAACATCCGTTGGCTAATCTTCTTTATTATCTTCTTTATTTCTGCTGCTACCTATTCCTATTCTTAACGGTTCAATCGGTTGCCGCCCAGTCAGAATATGGACCGACCCGTACCACTGTCTACTCAACCTTTGTCTTCCAAAGCTGGCAGTTAAAAGAGGCTGATTCGGTCAAGCGGTTGACGCAAATGGCCCTTCCACTTTTTGTTACCCGCCCGATTTCACCCCGTGTGCGGTTGTTGATCTCAGAATCGAATGCTATCTCAACGCTCGATCCCATAGGTAAGTCGAGCTGGCCTGAAAGCCCAGGTACCCGAATCGGAGGCATCGGCGACACCAAAATGAAATGCTCCTACGCGTTGGTTCCCAAGAGACTGTTACTGATGGCTGGGATCAGCCTGCCAACGGGCAAAAAACAACTGACATCAACGGAGTTAAAAGCCTTCCGACAATTTAACTCGGAGAGCTTGGCCTTTCGTGTTGGTCGGCTGGGTCAAGGGTTTGAAGCCAATCTCGGATTGGCGGGCGTGCAAGCAGTCGGGCCATTCACTTTTGGTTACGGCGGCAGTTACTTGGCTCGCGGGGCCTACAAACGGTTGGATGTTTCCAGCACCAAAGACCATAAACCGGGCAACCAATATAACGGGATCCTGTCTATCGGAGTGAAAGTCCGGAGTCTCCATATCAGAACGACTCTAAGCCATATCCGATATACGCCCGACTACTATTACGGCGTCCAAAAATTTCAGCAAGGTGTGGAAACAGTTATAGAAAATAGACTGATCTATCACGGCATCCGCTTATCCGGCATGGCTTATCTGCGGCAGACGATAAAGGGGGATAGCTACCTTATAGAAAACAGCCTGTGGTCTCGAGAACCGAATAGCGGGCGACGAATGGCGGCCATCCTCTATATCGGCTACCGTGTAACCCGATTCATCACCCTCAAAACCCTGATCGAAAACAGGCGTCGATTTGGCGGCCGGCTAGCGGGAACAGAATCCAATATTTCCAGTCTCGGCTCCGGTTTATCCGTTCAGCTAAAAAGGGCCTTCTCGCTGGAAATCAGTGGTAAATTATCGAAAGGATCGATCTCGTCAGGTCAGGTAGATGTGACGGGGACATGCGTGAGCAGCACTTTAACCGCCCCCTTTTAGCCTGACGGTACCGATTCGGACCTGCCGGAGAGCAAAATCTCGATATGGAGACCATTGGGGGATTGACAGGCGGCCAGGATCAGTTCAGGATCAGTTATTGTGCGGGAGGGGAATCGGTTTAGAGCCATCATTTACAGCAGCGGCCGTGGGGAAGCCGAAATCACCCAGGATAATAAACCCAACTGATTTTGGTTCTGACGCAATAGAAACCGATTAAAAACTAAAAAGCCAAAACCCAAAAAGCGGGGTAACAGGCAACTAAACCGGTTAGAGTTGAGTTGTCCATTACCCCGTGAATCTGGATGAACCGTTCAATTGTTGACTATCGACCTGGATTGTCAACAATTGAGATATTTTAGTGATAGTCCTACTTTAAGATCAGCATCTTACGGGTTTCGGAATACTCGCCAGCATCCAACCTATAGAAGTAGGTACCGCTAGCCACCTGCTCGCCCGTTTGTGAGCGACCATCCCAATAAATGGCTTTGTCGGAACGGGCGTAACGGCCTGCAGCCACTTGACCGAGATCTATTAGTCGTACCAATTGACCACTGGCGTTGTAAATGGTCAAGCTAACGGCTGAATCCTGACTCAGTTCAAACGGGATCCAAGTTTCTGGGTTAAATGGATTGGGGTAGTTTTGCAATAGACCCGTTTTGGTTGGAATGTCTTGGGCGGGCTTCAACGTCAGCAGAACTTCCTCGCTAGAAACCATCAACTGCCCTAACTGCCCCAGGTTATGGGTTCCACTACTAGTGACTGCGGATAACAGATACCCCTCTGGTATGTTCTGTGAATCGACGGTTAACTGCACACTACTCGACTTGACATCTAAACGCCACTCCATTGACTCCTTCAGCGGTTGAATGTCCGACTGAAGCGACCAATTGGACTCACCCCTGCTGAGGTAAGCGTCGATACTTTTTCCCAAGGGAGAGGGTGGTGGCATTGGACGATCATATCTGTCCAGACCAGCTTTTGCACCTGGGTCAGCGCCTAAAACCAACTCTTTTTGACTCGCCTTGGTACGAAGAGTCAAGGCGATAGTCATGCGAGCTGGTTTAGCAACCATGGCCGGTGCGCCGGCCGGAGTGGTTGTAATGTGTAAATAACAATCCTCTAAAGCTAGAACCCAATACCCTTTGCCGGCTTCAATTGTAGTCGCCGGCTTGAAGCTCTGTGTAGTTGGATCCCAAGTGAATAATGAACTGGATAACACAGAAGAAACCGACTGTTGTGTGGTATTGGTTGCGTCAAATGTAACGGGATTTGAGAAGTCGTAGCTCCCCTGTACGCTGCCAATCAAGTTCCAGCCCTGAAAGAGTTGAATCTGATACTGATATGCGTGAGTTACTGAAATGGGAATTTCCGTCTGAGTCGCACCTGAAAAAAGTACGAAATATCCCTGCCCCAACTGCAGGGAGGTAGATGCCGCGTAGCTACCAGAACTCGGATTGTACCAGTAGAAGGTGGTATCTAGATCTGCTGTCCCTGATGCAATAGCAGCCGGATTGCCATTTTCTGGTACGCCGGGAATAGAGATGAGATTCCAGCCTTGATCGACAGTTATTGGGGCCACCTGCCGTAAACTGATGGTAAACTCGTAGGCCGTACCGTCAACAAAGTTATAAGTCTTGCTGGTTTCTGTTCTCATATCGGTAACATTAGCACCCTCTAATAGAGAGATTTGCTGAAACACTTGCGGAACCGAAGTCAACGTCCACGCAATTGTAAAATTAGATTCGTCTGCTCTGACGTGAAAAACATATTCTCCCATTTCAGAAGGCCTACGAATATCGTCGTAAAGATGGGGGACAAAACTATCGACGTTAGTGAAATGGTCTTGATTTATAAAGAAAGCACTCAGACCAATTTTATTCCCGAAATCGACAAAAGGTGGCGATGGGCGGTCTAATTGAGGACCAGAGTCAAATTCATCTGATGCCAATGACGATTCCCCAAACTTAAGCGTAATTGGATCAATACCGGCATCAGCACTGGTAATAGTCAGCACTCCCGCCCACTCCACCAGAGAGGGATTGGTATCCCGAAAGACATCTGTGTAGGCGTTAGAATTGATAGTGGACTGATAACCGACATAGCGACCATCACCCGACAGGACAGGATAGGCATCAGTAGCAACCAGAGCGTGGCTAGCTGGATTAACCAACTGAGTAGAGGCGGAATAACCGAGGCTGGTATCCCCCCGATCACGCACAAAGATGTTGCCTTTTTTGTCATTATTATCGACTAAGTTAGTCGCATCTGAGTAAAAGACAATGTAACGGCCATCATCACTGACGCTAGCCATACCCTGGCTGTGATCGTTAGCACCCAGAGTGTCATCGGGTAAAAGGCTGACGGCCTCTAGCTGTGATGTCTGCTTATCATATAAAAAGATGTCTGAAACGCTATTTGCATCATTGGCAACTAAGTTTGACGCAGACGAGGTAAAGACGGTAAAACGACCATCACCATTAATCGCTGGCTCGATACTGGCACCATCGGCTTGTGTTGTGCCGTCGTAGCTAATTCTTGTGGTAGTATCTGTTTGATCGTCGTAGAGGAAGATATCAGTGGTGTCGTTGGTATCGCCTACAACTAAATCTTTAGCGTCTGACTGAAAAACGATATAACGACCATCACGGCTGATGCCGGGGTTAATACTCGCACCAGCAGTAGAATCGACCTCCAAGGCGTCTCCTGTATCGTTAATTCTAACCCCAACCAGACCTGTCGTTGTGTCTGTTTTTTTGACCTGCACAGCTAACCGGTAATCGGTCCGATGGGCGGCTGCACCAAGATCCGCTTTAAGGTTAGCAATGTTTTTCACCACGAAAGTGTATGAGGATTGATCAATCTGGACCGGAACAAAACCGGTCTTAGAGGGGGTCCTAACCCTGACAACTAAGTTATAATCAGTACCCGCTGTGTACGACTGTAACTCCGTATGCAGATCAGAAACATTTGGCACTCTAAACCCCGTTTGTGCGTCGTTGATCTCGACTGTTGCATATCCGGTGGTCGTTGTAGTTACTTTAACCCCCAGATTGTAATCAGTACCAGCTATTCCTGTACCCAGTGCAGTATCGAGATCTCCTACATTTGCTGCACCAGTAATGTTGCTTTGGGCCGTTCCATCCAGCGAAGTACCAGAAGGAAATTCAACGACCAACCCAAATGTATCAGTGCTAATAGTAGTAACCGATTCATTATTGTTACCTGGATCCTTGTAGATATCGTCTAACATTTCGACGAAAACTCCAGATGTCACTGCAATACCCGAGATCGATTGCGATTGGCTCCAATCGGGACTGGAACCAATAATAGCCGCTTGCTGCTGGGTCGTTAAGCTGGTACCAGATGGAAATTCGACTGCCAACTCAAACGTATTCTCTCCAGCGACTGCACTTAAAGCTACCGTTGTGCCGGCACTATCTTTGTAAAGATTTTCCTCTCGATCCGGGAAATGGGCGGCTGTTACTGGTATTCTCTGCAGGACTAAACTATCCGTGATAGAAGAAAAAACCGGCGATGGGCCAATAATAGTCGTTTGCTCGGTCGATGTTAAGTTGGTACCAGATGGAAATTCAACCAGTAAAGAAAATGTATCAGCGGATGAAACCCCTACTGATGCACCGGTAGCTGTGTCTTTATAAGTGGCGGACAGAAGCTGTGGAAATAGATTTGGCGCCGTAACAGGAATAAGCACGATGTTAGTTAAGGTTCCCCAGGCAATAGGTGTACTGATCCGTTTGGTCGTTTGGTTATCGATATCACGTAGAAAGATATCAGTTGCACCATTGGTGTCACCTGTAACTAGGTTAGACGCACTTGAACCAAAAGCTACGTATTTCCCCTGGTCGCTAACAGCGATTTTGCCATCACTGGCACCAGTCGCTTGCGTACTATTAGAGCTGAGGCTGATTCGTTGGATAGTATCATTATCCAGATCGTACAAATAGATGTCGGCAGTCGCACCGTTAAGATCAGGTATAATTAGATTGTTCTTGGCTGATACAAAGGCAACAAATTTGCCATCCGGGCTAATACTAGCGGACGTACTGTCTCCACCATAAGCCTCAGCGGTACCAGCTAAGCTTACTCTCTCAACTAATCCTGTTTCCAGGTTACGAACAAAAATATCCGAGGCTGCGTTATTGTCGGAAGTCACTAGGTTAGACGCGGCCGAAGAGAAGGCAATATTCTTGCCGTCGCGACTAAGGCTAGGTCGCTGACTAACAGCATTACCTCCGGTGCCAGAAGAATCTGCGCTCACCTGAGTGGGAGCCGCCGGAACGGTTATGGTCAGAGTTGTGAAAGATATCAAAGTAAACAAAAAGGTCAACGCGCGGGCATACGGTTTCATAGCATTTTACCTACCTACAATTTTGATGTTACTACTTTGAACCTCGTTGTGAACCGTAACGTAACATCTGGGGTAGTGGAGTGTCCAGCTAAAAATCGAATCGGACAAAGAAAAGTCGCATTTTCGCCCCAACGTCTACTAAAATGAACACAGTTTCTAAACAGTGTTTTATATATCATACGCAATTTTCGTCAGTTAGAGTCAATTAGAATAGATTGGCCCAACAGATTAACCCGTTATTAATAAGGTTAATAGCCAAACGTTCGATTTAAACCAGGCGAAGTAGTTAATCTCACCACTGGTGGGTTCTTCGCAACCGTATCGTTAACGCGTTAACAGTGAGATATGGGCTTCAATACTTTGTGTGTTTTATTGTATATTATGCAGCTAAACCCTATCGAACTTTAATAAAAAATGACGCCTATCTTGGAACAGTATGGTAAATTATGAAATCTAATTGAGAAGGTCATATATTTGTCCAATAAGGGGGCTAAAATATCCTGTACGATCTGAGTTACTGCTAGATAGATTCCCTGCTTGAATAGTATATATTTTCAGGTATTAGTGGTAAGGTGAGCCAAAATCCCTTGCGGTCCGGTCTTAGAATCAGGTTTTTCCAGATAATGACGAGATCCAAGTTCAATGTTTCAACTCAATTAAAATGACTCTCTATACCATAATATGCTGTGCGATCCTGCTGGTCATTGGATGGGCCGGCCTTGAAATATTTAATTCAATTGGTCTCAATTCCAGTGAAGTCAAGGGGTCGTGGAAACGTGGTGTTCTAATTTTAATTCTTTTGGTAGCGATTCCACTGATAGTCTTAACCTTTATCGGTTACTTTGGTGCAGATTTTTTACTTGATAAGATAAAGGAAGAGATGGGAAACGCAGCTAACCCTAATCCTAACAACCGATAACCTCTCTTTCTTGACTTAATCAGACGGGTGCTAATTAATCCCCAATAGCTGGTAGCTTTTTTCCCAATTTCCCTGTTTGGCTAATTCCATAAATACATTAGATGCCCAAATAGCGAAAGAATAACACTCCAGGAGAGGTAAATGGACAATACTGAAAAGTATATAGAACAGTATAAAAATAGACTGGAATCTTTATCGCAGTTTATCGAGAAAAAGCAGTATCCAGGCAATCTGGATGAATAGTTGACAGCTTTGGAAGATGATGGACTAATGAAACTCTACCGGGAATTACGGCAGAAGGCGGCGGCAAACCGCTACCGGCCAATTTACCATTTTACTTGAGTATAAATACTCCGATTCAGGGACCGGCAGCGAACATTGAAAAATTGGGACTTTACAAAATCAAAACAGTTTGAACCCGTCCGGTATGGTAACCCGCAGACGAGAGAATGCGCTGTCGATGTTACGGTAGAAGATACGACGATAGCCATAATAAAATTCAAAAACGGCATAATCGTGCAATGGAACGACTGCCGCGCAGCACGTGAAAAACACTACCATCAACGCATATTGTACGGCAGCGAAGGTTGTATTGACTGGGAAGAGGGACTGCACCACAAAGGCACTACAGTACCGATGAAGGCGCTAATTCAACAGCTAATGAGCAGCTTGAACGATGAAGAACGCGAAAACCTTTTCCCCGCAGGCATTACGCATACCTTCGCACTTGAAATAAAAGAGCTGGGTGACGCGTTGCTACACGGTGCGACCTTTGAGGTAGACGGCGTCGTCGGACTTAAAGCTGAAGCCATCCCGATGGGAATTTACGAGTCCTCGCGGTTGGGACAAGCCGTCAAGATAAGTCAAATAGAAAGTTGTGAGCTCGAGAATTACCAGAAGGAGGTTAACGACAGCGTCGGACTGTAGTTGGGAGTTATGTAAGCCGGCTGGATGATACCTCGGTTCGGATCAGCCAGCTTACAGGGATGGCAGAACTGAATCAGGCGCAGTTGCCTCTTCGGGCACCCACCTCTACTAGATCCAAGCAGACGGCTATAGCGAAAGCCGGAAGATGGCGATCCTGCAGTGAAACCTCAGACCTGATGAGTTTCTACTGACCGTCTAAAATTTTTTAGGATGTAAAGGGCAGAAAACACTTGTCGGTAATGCTGCTTTTTTCAGCAACGGCTCCGGCATGATCAAAGAAATGATTCGACTATCTCTATACCTTGGTAGAGGAACGCCGCCTGGAAGCTTAGGGTGCGAATGAGGGTTGATGTCCCAAACGTTTTAGCCAAATTAACAAAACCAGGAGAAACAGTAAGTGAAACGCAAGATGCTTTCTTTAATTTTAACCTGCACGCTAATCGGCACGTTGATTCAAACGCCCCATTCAGATAGCGAAGATTTACCACCGGCTATCAACCTGAATGGGGTACCAGCTACATTGGCAGATGTGCGGTTCATATGAAAGAAATTTACTCGATGTTTGGTTGGCTGATAGTGATGTTCCGACACCAATTGTTATTTTTTCACGGTGGCGGTTTTACCGGAGGTGATAAGTACTGGAGTATATAAATCGGGAAAGATACCCCGATTTTTAGATGCAGAGGTTTCCTTTGCAACAATCAACTATAGGTATATGAAATATACTGATATCCGTTCCGTGATGACATGCCTTGATGACGCCAAACGGTCATTACAGTTCATTCGTAGCAAAGCTAATGAGTGGAATCTTGACAAAAGCAGGATTGGTGCTTATGGAAACTCTGCTGGTGCGGGGATTTCGCTCTGGCTTGCTTTTCAACCTGAGATGTCTGATCCGAATCATTCAGATCTAATTTTAAGGGAATCTACCCGCCTGAAAGTGGCTGGTGCCTTTGCCACCCAAGCCACCTATGATATCCTGAAGTGGCCGGAAATACTTCAGATTCCAGCCGGTTCAGAGCTACTTCTCATGTTTCTCAGTGCTCATGGGTTACAAGATGAGTTTCGAGACGCTCGTCGGTCTCAGGATACGAAATCACCCAACAAAGAGTTAGACTCAATCCGAAAAAACGTGGACCTTCCCGGTTTAATGTCGTCGGATGATCCACCTATTTATGTCTCTAACTGGATGCGTGGAGGAACACCAGAGGGTCTTGGTCATTTGTTCCACCATCCCCTCCATGCCGTTGCTTTAAAAACGCGGGCGGAAGAGGTTGGGTTGGAAGCCGTAGTGTACGCTGAAAAACTCGGAATCGGACCAGAGAAAGAAAAACAGGAAACACAGGTTTCATTTTTTCTTCGGCATTTGACGGACAAATAGTAAAACCGTGAGGCTTAAACTACATTACCGGTTTAGATTTTGACCGGTTGCCGGTCATATAAAAGATCGTAAGTTATCGGATGTAAGTCGGTCAAAATTACATTTAAATTAGGACGATTCTCACTAATGGTGTTCACAGACGTAGCCTCAAACTCAATGATAGAAAGAGACGGGGAGTCTGAACAACCGGCGGAAGATGTGTAAGGAATAGGAAACTCGTGGATATGAAGGTCTCTCCCGAATCCCGACCAAGGGATGTTATTACTGAATGGAATGCGGCAACCAACAGAGCAAAAATAGGCGCAGACGTACCGGATACCATGACTTTTCTCAATAGCCAGGCGGTAAAGACAACGGGTGATTGGCAAGTCAGACAGGAAGAGATAAAGAGGCTCTGGTGTGATTACTTCATAGGCCATTTCCCCAAAGAGGCGCCTGCGCTACTCTCGGCAAAAGGGGTGAAGGAAGAGGAAACCAAAGATGGTTCATCCCGCCGACGCATTGCACTGACATTCGATACGCCAGATAAGAGATCGTTTGAAATTGCCCTTTGGGAGCCGGCAGCGTCGGACATAACATCTAAACCGTTGCTACTAATCCAACCTCGTCACTATCAGAGACAGAAGTGGGGTGAGGAGGCGTTGAAGAGGGGATATGTCGTGTGTATCTATCCAGGTCTGGATGCACACCATAATGAGGAGGACTATCCCGGGTATGAGCATGTTTGGCAAACATTCAAAAGTGAATACCCGGAGGCAACCTGGGGATCGTCACTGGGCATACAGGCCTGGCTGGCCAGTCGGACACTCGACTATCTGCTGGATCCGCAATACGGATACCAGATTGATACCAATGCAGTTGGAATCACCGGTTTCTCCCGCTATGGCAAGCAGGCGATTTATGCTGGGGCCTTTGATGAGCGATTCAAGTGTGTGGTGGCTAGAAGTTCAGGATCACCAACCGCCTGCTCGTACAGGTTTGCCGGGAGACAGACGTTTATGGAGTCTGTTTCCCTCGAAGACTGTCCAGAGGTATGGGGGGTTGACAAGCTAAGAACTTTCCATGGGCGGGAGAATGAGTTGCCTGTTGAAGGCAATGCGCTGATGGCCTGTATTGCCCCGCGGCACCTGATGATAGATACCGCCTACAATGATGGCAGTGACCCCACCTTCGGTGTTGAGCGCGGTTACCTGAATGCAAAGAAGGCTTGGACATTCCTGGGAAAGGAAGAGAACATCTGCCTGAGTTACCGTAAAGGAAATCACGATCCGGTCACCGAAGAACAGGTAAGGCACAATCTCGATTTTTTTGATTTCGCTTTTGGCCGGCGCAAAGATAGGGAGGCCGATTTCCAGGAGGTGTTGATTCATGCCTTTGACTGGAATGAGTGGAAGTCAAAGCAGCGTGAACCGGACTTAACAATACCGAACACGTCGTCGCCTAGGGATAGGGTTGAATGGATGCTTGGCCGGCAACCCGACTCAATAGAGGATGCAGATGAATACCACCTAAGAGCAGGCGACGAATTACCCGTTCCCGATTGGTCGAGAGATCGATGGAATCCGGGAGGTATCAGCAGAGTTCCCTTCAGTTTCGGTGGCAAGATGCACGGCAATATCCTCTTTGATCCCAAACGTGAGACGCACAAGGCAACGGTGATCTGGCTGCATCCGTGGAACTATTCCCACGGCAGCAACGAAGGATACGGTGTTCAGGGAACAACGATCTATTATCGCCTTGCCAAAGAGGGCTACAAGGTCGTGATGTATGATCAGTTCGGTTTTGGAGATCATCTGACCAATGCATTCGGTTTCTACGACAAGCATCCGCATTGGTCCAGAATGGGCCGTGCAGTCTACGATCTGCAGAAGGCCATCGATTTCCTGATTGATGGAAAAGGGATCAGCGCTCAGCCGGTGCCCCCGGCTAACCCGGCACGGATTTACCTCTGCGGCTTTGCTTTTGGGGGAATGGTTGGGCTCTACGCCACCGCGCTCGACGAACGCATCGCTGGTCTCGCCTGTTTCAGCGGTTTCACCCCCATGCGCACGGATACTGATGCGAAACCCACCGGTGGGATACGCCAGTACTGGGAGTGGCACGCCGTCATACCCAAACTGGGATTGTATCACCAAAGAGAGTCGGCCATTCCATACGATTATGATGAGGTTATAGGTATGATAGCCCCTCGCAAATGCCTGATCTATTCCCCCGCACGCGACCGGTTCAGCGATATAGAAGACATAAAGCAGTGCGTTATAAAGGCCAGAGCATCATGGCAGAATAAGGATGCTCTGACGTTCAGTAGCCCTGACGATATTTGCAGGTTTCAATGCGACCAGCAGGATGCCTTACTGCGTTGGCTTGAGACAGTAGTGAGGTGATGGGTCCTCTTGTGGCAAATCGGATCACAGTTGGATTCGCAGGCATTGGCCAGGTGGAACTGGACTGTATTGCAGAGACATACACAGGCGTACCAACCGGGTAAAAACCAGAACTGAGTTTGAGGTCTTACTGAACCATAAATAGAGAATAGGTGCGACAAGACCTCCAACTGAATCAAACGCTTGACCACGCGGTGAGTGCTGCTCTTCGAGCTAAGGTGGCACAGGACTTGGACATTCGAGGCGAGAAAATAATGAATCTGAAGGGAACAAGAACGCCGTGGATTGCACCTTTTGAGAAGCACGACTTCGAAGTTAGTGAAAGCGTGTGACTATTGTGTGTCCTAAGCACCCGGTGCCAGGTACATACTGGGCGTGGAAAGGCGAGTTTCCGGACGCTTTCCCCGGAACAGAGTTGGCCTGGAGGCAAAGGTGACGGCCTCGGCAGTCCGGACGACTGGAAAAAGTTAATGAAGGTGTTTGGGGTCGCTTCGAAAGCCGAAGCGATTGCGTATAATGGAAACCCCATCGATAATCTGATCCCATTGGTTGAAAACCACGTCCCAATCCTACACATCTATGGTAATGCGGATGATGTTGTCCCATGGAAAGAGAATACTGGCGTTCTAGCTAAGAGGTATAGACAAATGGGCGGCGATATCACCCTCATTGGGAAACCGGGGTGTGATCATCATCCGCATGGACTGAGTGACCCGGTGCCCGTAGTAGATTTCATTTTGAGACATACAGTCTTGAACAGAATGGATAAGGTTTAGCTTTATCAAATGAAGAACCAACCGGAGCTATCGAATAGTACCGGGAAAACCCAGGTAAAGTCAGTGTTCATGTGTTTTCCCAGATAGATGCCAAACCTGCGTTAACCAGAGTTGGTGCGGCCGAGAAAAGCTATGGTCATCGTCAGCAAAACTATGCAATATGGTGTCATCATCAACCGTTGCTGGTATCCAAAATGAACCTTGTGTTACATCTAAAATCCGCCGAAATTGCCCAATCATTGTCGAGGGTGATATCTGTCCGGATGCTGCGGGCTTGTGGAGGTAATCCCAAGTGGTGAATATACTCTATCATGCTGAGTGGCGGTCCGAACGCCAGACAGATTTTGCTCGTTCTGTCGCTGCATTGAAATCCTCTTGGAACAGGCTATCCCCGTATTGGACCGGGCTCCTGCCATTCTTTTATACAATGTGATCCTCATCCATAGAATGTGCGTGCACTGTGGTAAACTAAACAGCTAGCGGATGGCAGCGTGTGGGCTGGCTGTATGGGAATACGCCTGGGTTGGCGGCCCTGTTTGGGATCTTGTCCGAATGGATCTCTTCCGTACCAGGTCTATTGATCCAACACCAAATACCTTTTTCGAAGGTTATGGTAATTGGCCGTTAGAGCCGAATCGGAGCCTTCATGAACTCTCTATTAATCTGCGGTTGGCCAATCAGTACCTGGACGCTAGACGAGGCTTGATGCTAACCTATGAAAGGGCAATAAACTCTCCCGATAACTTCGACGTGGCCTTTGGTCGTATTCAGGAAATGGTTACTTCAGATGAGCCAAACTTCACTTAGCATGAGCGACAAACCCAAATGCATAATCGTTACCGGTCGGCCTGGATCAGGAAAGACAACTCTAGCCAGGAAACTCGCAGAGCAGCTCTGGATGCCGATCATCAGTCGCGATGCGATCAAAGAGGGGTATGTAAATACCTATGGTATCAAACATGATCAACTTCCGCCGGACACAAATAGGATGGTGTCTAATCTGTTTTTCGAGATAGTGAATCAACACTTGGCCGGAAAAATATCAGTCGTCATTGAGGCTGCATTTCAGTACCAGGTTTGGGAACCAAGGATTGGCCAAATCCAGGAATTGGGCCATCCTTTCATTATTGTATGCTCCATTGATGAGTTGGTGGCAGCAAAGCGGCATCTGCAACGAGGGCTCGAGAATCCTCGGCGTGAGTTCTTCCATGGCGATAAACGAGTTGTTATCTATAAGGAGACAGGTATGTTGCCACCTCCAGGCAGTTACTCGGCACCGGACTTCGCCGTTCCTACAGTCAAAGTTTCAACAGCCGGGGAATACACACCATGTATTGACGACATTGCAAACATGATTCAACCATCAGATGCCTAGCAAACTGGTGTAGTGGACGTCGCTTCTCGGTGCCACCGATCTTTAACGTTATGTGAATGAATGATGTTACAATTTAGGCTAATAGGTAAGTTATAAAAAGAACTGGGATTAAATCTAGCTGAGCCGGTCTCAATGAGCCAATTAGCTCAAGCAAAGGGCTTGGTCATTGGACAGCGAACTTGTTTGCTGAAGATAGAAGAGAAGCCTCATTAATACAACCCGCAAAAATTTAATGACCTTGGAATAATCGAGTGGCGCATAGCTTATGGGTCTGTACCTAACGGGAATGGAACCTCAACAGCTAGCTGGTCAAATCTGGAATCCTAATAATTTAGTTCTGAAGCTAGAAGATGAGTGATTCACGTCCATTTAATACTCGCATCTTTGTCGCTGGAGAGTTGCCTGATGGCCTCCGCTATGTCGAAACATCTAATTGGGTTGGCTTGGTTATCATTTGTTCCCTAGGATATTATGCAAATGTCAAAACAGGTCATCCCGTTAAAAACGCGGTTTTGTTTGATAGTGGCTGAAGACTCATGGTCAAACCCTTCTTTATCGGATTAGCCGGTGGGAGTGGTAGTGGTAAAACTACTTTAGCCCAGTCTTTACACAGCTACTTGGGAATCGAGAAGGCCACCATCTTCTGCCTGGACTGGTACTATAACGATATTCAACAACAACTGAAGTCGGCTGACGGTTCGGTCAATTTTGACCACCCTCATGCGCTGGACCAACAGTTGCTAATAACTCATCTGGAGCTACTCAAGCAGGGGCAAGAGTTGACTGTGCCCGTTTACGACTTCGGAACCCATCAACGGTTAAAGCTAACCAAACGGATTTCAACCCGTCAATTGGTTTTAATTGAAGGCTTACACGTCCTGTCTTTGGAGCCAGTGCGTCAGATCCTCGATCTAAAGGTCTATATCGATTTACCAGATGATATCCGTTTTATCCGCCGTTTACTACGAGATCAAACTGAGAGAGGGAGAAGTCTGGAAGCGGTGATTAACCAGTACCTGACCACCACGCGACCGATGCATTTAGAATGGGTCGCACCGAGTCGGCAATTTGCGGATGTTGTGGTTTCGGCCCAAGATCCGGTCTCAAAAATGGCCCAAATGGTGTTGGATCGGATCCAACAATCGGGTTAGTCTAATGACTAATAGAGAAATTTACATGGATCACCAAATGTGATGCCAAATTTAAAGGGACAGATTAAAAGAGATGGAGATCTGCTATAGTGATTTAGACTCAACGCTGACTTATGGTAGCCAATCATGTCAGGTATACAACTTAAGGTGGACACTCACATCGTGATCTAAAGGCTTGTCCGCGACAGGAGGGTGACCTTTTCCGAGGTCATCAGCCCCGGTGACCTGGCAGAGTTCGTCCGAACAATAATTAATGATGTTGGTGCCGAGAAGATATGGCCTAAAGACGTTTTCACCCGAAATGATCCAAACATACCGGATGCGGAAAGATTGCCTGGTGTGAAATATCTCCTTATTAGGCGAAAGGATAGACTAGTATGATCAAACTGCCCTCCATTTGTCCGCTGATGTTGCTTGCGTCTCTTTGCCGTTTCAGTCAACTTCCTTCGGTGGCAGTGTCCCCGCAATTAGTACCCGATTCTTACCAGCAGTTTGAGGATATTGAGCAGGCTGCCGAATTGTTAAGAAAACAGACCGCTGAAGCCAAAACCCACTCCTTTTCAAGAGATTGGTTCGATTGGGAGTTGCTCTTGCGCCGATATATTGACGAAGGACGTCGTGATCAGAATGCGCTGAAGATTTTGTCCGCTTACTTTCGAGGGGCTATTTTCGATCGGTATTGCACTTTGGATGCTAAAGGGGAAGGTGAGATGTTTTACATCTTCAACACATCCATGGATGCGACTGAATTAGCTCTGGTCTCCAGCGACAAAGTTTTTAAACACGATGTTCATGGTGGCGGTAGTCACGGCGGTTGGGGATCACATGCGCGTATGTTGATCTACGAGGAACTGGTCAAACAAGAAGTACTGAACAGGCAGGAACAGACCCTATTTGAGAAAATCGTAGTACAAAGCCTGAGCCCGAACTTCCTTGATTTCAACCGCCTGGAGCGTGGAGCCAACAACCGTCCATACAAAAACACGGGTGGAATCGCCGCCGCCATTCGTATTTTTCCTCAGATGCCGAGGGTTAAGGAGTTGGAATTGTGGATTGACCGGCAATGGAGAGAACTCGCAGAACACGGTGACATTTTCGAGGTCAACCATTTTCCCTATGGCGGTCTTCATTTGTCCGGTATATTCGACATTGCTTCTGAAACAGGAAAAATCAAAGAGCTGGACAATCGTAAACTGGTCTATACCATAGCTAAGCGATACCTGCTGATGAATCACGGTATGGGCGTCCGGGGCAATCCTAATTCTGCTGCACAGGCCAATGTCAATTTCACCACCGGAGAAATGTTCGATGACCCATGGCACGCTCCATACTACGGAGATATTTTAATTCCCGACTTCTGGTATCGGGTAGCTCAGGAATTCAGAGATTCAGAATTCCTTTGGGCGGCAGTCCAGACTAGCATTGGCCCTGAACCGATAATCAACCGGAATAAGCGTCATATGTACAAACAGTGGAAAGGTGCATATACAAAGCGTTTTGGCTGGTTCATCGAACACGGTATCGAACCGCAGATTCCCCAAGCAGGTTCATCCATTGCGTTTTTAAGTCCAGATATTCACCATATCCCTGAACGACTTTACTTATGCACCGGAAGAGAACCGGAGCAACCGTTTGCCTCCTTCTATCTGTTTGATCGTAATAATGAATATATGCACTGTTTTGGCGATGCTATGGGACGGTTGTACGAATATTGTGTTGATGGAGCCAAGCTGATTGGGTCATCGGGCAAGTACAATGGAATATTCATGGGCCAAGCCTACTACGATATGTTGATGGTTCGGCATCCGGATGACGCCTTCCCAATGCATACTGCCATGCCGGAATATGATTGGGGGCATCACCCTTTTTTGGATCAGGCGGCAAACGTCTGGCGTCGGTCCTCCTGCAGTTTGCCCAGCGTCACGCACTCCCGCACCGGTCCTGATTCCAAGAACTGGCGGTACGCACCCGAGTTGCACGATCATTGGACATGGAGACGGATTGACGATCCAGTGGGAGGATCTGCCGCCAACATGGATGGCTTAATGTACCTCAACGACGACTACACCTTATACAGCGTCACCTTGCGTCTAAATGGCAGCCCGGATGAGAATGCTAAGCCGGACAGAGTCGTCCTCCGGAACCTTCGACTGTCCGGTCCCAAGGGAGATATTATGTTGGCTGATTTTTCCCAACAGCCTGATAATTTTCAGGTTACCCGACGCAAACTGTCTGACCCAGATGGGGAGTGGAAAAGGGCAGATCCAACACCGGTGACTATGATCACTGAGGACGGCCAAGAGGCGCTGGAGGTGAGTGTGGAGGCCGGCTATTCATATGCCTTGCGGCAAGACATTTCTCCTCGTGAATTTAATCTGGCTGAAGATTACACCCGTGTCAGTTTTGAATTCAAAGGCAACAGCCAGTCCACCTACCTGCGGTATCGGCAAGGATGGCGATATGGACAAACGGGGGCGCCGGCCCTGGTTTCGGATATGATCCTCAATGATCGCACCGTGGTGCCATCACACGATGTTCGAGGTGGGATTTTAGAGCCTGATTCCGTATTGGTTGAGGACCGTGACGGTGACTCTTTTGGTGGCTTCACCTACCGTAATTACTTTGGTGCGCGAAGTACCTGGACCCGTCACACATTATTGACCAGAGAAGGATTTCTCATTGTCCGTGATATCTATGTGGCGTGCTCGGAGACGGCGGGGTATCGTGTGGGCCCTGTCTGGTGTCTGCGGGCAGACGGCAAATGGATTGAACGTGAAGATGGAGATCTTAGGCGTAGGTTCCAAAATATGCCACCAACGCATGATGGCAAACGCCACTGGTTCGAGGCACCAGCATTTGATCACGCATCTTGGCAAACGGAAACAAAACGCCTTCTGGTTTATATCCATCCTGCTGCTGACCAGACCTATGGGCAACTCCAACATGAATCCACGCCGGATTTTTCCCGTGAGGTCAATACGAACAGTTCATGGACGGCTTCAATCGTCAAGGGTGGACAGCCAAAAGCCTTCTTGAGTGTAGTTATCCCCTTCAGCCAAGACCAAGATGTTGCCGGTCTGCTTAAAAACCTAGAAACGAATATGGCTGCGGATAGCGGGGCAAACGTAAAAATTAGAAAGACAACGATTACGCTCTCCACTGCGGGTAATTGGGCGATTCAACGCAACTGAAGTCGGGTATTCGCTACTTCATCGATACCAATTCCCGTTTCAACGTATTTTGTCGGTTCTCAATTGGAATATAGATCGGGTTTAACTAGGTTTCCTGCAGATTATCCTCGCTAGCCATTCTCGGCCCTCGACCAAAACGGAAATGGATGTTTACAAAAGGGATCCCAACAGTGAAACGCCAGGTCAGTTAACCGTCGAATTGGAGTCGGGCAACATCGTCTAAGACAACGCCAATCTCCGGCACCGCATGCTGAACCCGGAAGGACTTCTGCGCTGGACCATGCATACGGCCTTTTGGTAGGTGGAGATTCCGGTTTAGGAACACGAGTCGGGTCAAGAGAAGGTGATGCGCAGTCCGGATTATCTGGAGCGGATACACCCCTGACACGAGGATGTATTCAAAGATGTCTGGAGTCTACCCGGTAGGGAAACCGATTAGTGCGTTGGATTAAATCCTGCATGCTTTTAGAGCGAGCAGTTGCTAATCTCGAACTAGCTACCAGCGTCTAACTAGCCATGACAACGACGAACTGTGGGTGCTAACCTCGGATTTCGTTGTGTTATGTCAGGGTCTGATAACCCCTGAGCTGTATAGAGTACATCTTTTCGAAATTTTCACTTTGATTGGATCTTTTTTGGAGATTATAGAATATGAAAACCAAGGAGCGATTGCTGTTCATGTTTCTCGGCGGGTTGTTAGTTATCGTTGGGATGGTGTTAGGCCAGTTTGTGTTCGGTTCTGCTGAAGCACAAACCGGATCTAAAAACGCTTTCTTCGAGACATTGACCTGCAACCGGTTGATTGTTAAACGTAGCCGGTATTCCAAGCCAGTGGCCGTTATCGGAACAGAAGAGAGAAACGGAAGCATGGCTTTGTACAATGCCATCGGTCAGCGTCGTGTGCTAATTTCAGGTGCAAATAAACACGGTGAACTCTTCCTGTTTCAGGGCCCTGATGAGAATCAACAGAAAAAGACCGTACAACTGACAGCCACTAAAAGAGAAAGTGTCGGTGGGAGAATTAAGATCTACAACTCGTTGGGCCAGGAGGTGGTCCGAATCGAGTCAGATCAAAACGACGGTGCAGTCGTATTGAAAGATCGATATGGAGAACTGGGCACGACAATGACTGGCCGAAGACAGTATTAATATTCTTTTACACTTGGTCTATTGGATATTGTCCAAACTCATGACATGCGTTTTAGAGTGCCAAAATGTTTTCTAACGGAGTCGCCGTGACGATTTTGCTGGAAGAACCGATAAAAAAATCCACCTCCCGGCGCAGCGGCTTGTAATGACTCTTTCGTTGCCTCCCGAATCTGATCGGGTGTCCTGAGCGGCAGAAGTTGAGAACAGTCAATGCCACCCACCAAGATGAGATTTTTCCCGTAATGTTGTTTGAGTACACCGAGATCCATCCCAGCCGAAGGCTCGATCGGGTTCAGTCCGTCAGTGCCTACATTAAGCAAACTATTCGTGATTTCCATCAGATTACCATCGCTATGATAGATGACTCTAATCCCTTCCTCCTTGAGTTGAGTGAAACAATCATCCGCTAAAGCATTGGGAGGAAGATCTCCCGCAGGAATTGTGGTGAAAACATCAGCTTATCCTTGTAGGCGATGTCATCTCTGATGAAAAATAGCGGAGCGAGTTGTTCTTCAGCGGCGACCATCGTGATTCGCACCACCGTTTCAGAAAGTACCTCCATAATGCGCTCAATCTCCCGACACGCATCGTAGATCGCATAGCAGAAGAATTCTTGCCCCATCAATCCGTAAGTGGTGTGAAATCCACAACCGTACCCAGCCACATAAAATGTGTGAGGGGTAAACCGTGCCTGCTGATAGCGAACGTTCGGCATCCAATGTTTCCGAATCTATTCAAAACTTACAAATTCAGGGTTATAGGCTTTCAACGCCTCGATACTTTCAATCTCGTAGCGCACCTTCCACGATGTGCGTCCCGATATCTTACTCTTCACCGCCCCGGAGTCGCTTTGCTCTCCCTCCTGTTCTTGAGCGAATGAACTCCCGTATCCCCGGTACAGATCGATGCCCAAATTGTGATAGGCCCGTACCATCGTCGCACTATAATCGTCCTCGTCACGGGCGAAGTGATTGACGACTGACCGGTTGTCCAGGTAATCCCAAATGGGCACCCGGCCGCCTTCTTCAAAATTCATGGAGGCTTGGATACGTTCCCACATAGTGAATTCTAGCTCTGCGCCATATCCCTCTGGTTGGACGTTGTATCATCGAGCCAATAAGCCAATTGGTTGGCACCTGCATTTTGATGCGTTTTGAGCCTTCTTGTAACTTTGTAACTAACGCAATTTTGAAGATTAACGCTTCCAGCGCTGGCTGAGATAGTCAAAATAAAATAGTGCATTGTCAATAGGAACGTTGCTCGGGATGTGATTGCCAACAGCAAACACAAAGCCCGGACAGCCCTTTGCCAGGGCGAGTGTATCATCTATCTCTGCCTGGATTGCCTCATAGGTGCCGAAGGTTAATGTCCGACAATCGACCTTGCTACTGACGATAACGTGTGTTTTGCCATATCGCTCGACGATATAATCCAGCGATGTCGTCGGCTCAAAGATAAATCCGTCGGCGCCCGCATCCGCGATATCGTCCACGAATTCTGTCCATGTCCCATCAGAGCAGTACAGAATAGTCTTGCCAGCCTGATGAAGAACTTCCCACAGCTTTTGATATCGTGGAAAAATCGATCTCCGGTAAAAATCAGGGCGCATGAATGGTCCCTGTGTCCAAACCATATCGTCGTGGCAGATAAAGACTTCGATCGAGGTTTTGGCCTGGGCGCGGTAGTGGTGAAGGGAGAGTTGAAAAAAGCCCTCGATTACCTGGTCGAACCGTTGATGGTCGGCGGCGGCCTCAAGCAGCATCTCCCAGCCGAAAGTCTGGATTAACCCTGAAACGATAGTCTTGTAGTAACCGCCAGGGTAGACCCGTTCCGGATGATTACTCTGACTGTTTCGGTAAGCCTGCTCATAATACGCAATCAGTTCCGCGTCGTTGGGTAGACCGTACTCTTCAACGGCATCAAAGGCGAGTACCTCCTCCACATTTTGAAATGGACAATAGATCGTATCGCGCCGATCAATCCCGCCTTCTAGAAACTCGGCGTGCCCCATGTCGGTTACCCGTCCACGCTTTCCCCAAGACGCGGGGCCGTCGTTGGTGACCCAAAGCAGGTCGATGTCCCACGCATCGTAGAATGTCTGCCATGCGCTCCCGTCGGATTGTGGATCGACCCCGGTGATGGCGCGGACAAGGCCATAGTTACTGCAGTACTCTGTGTGCGCCAGCCGTTCGGTCGGCTCAAGCCTTAATGTTTGGATTCCGATTTCGTAACTCATTGCCCTCCCGGTTAACCCTTGTCTCTATTTTTGAAAAGATATAATAATCAGAAAACTGGAAAATCACCCGATCAAAGAGCAGATATATAACCCCATATATCTGTTAGGTCGGAGAAACGTACATTCTCCAATTTCAACTGAATCTCCCCACATTGAGCATAGTCAGATCAATTGACGGTTTCTCATGCGTTACCACCTGAGAGACCAGTTTCCCTGTGATAGGCCCCAACGACAATCCGATCATGGCGTGGCCAGCAGCGACGATGAGATTTTCATATCTGTTTAAACGCCCAAGGAAAGGGAGACCGTCCGGCGTACAGGGACGTAGTCCACGCCAGATCTCGATTAATTCAAGCTGCTCCGGTTTGAGTTCGGGCAGATAATCGGGTACGGCTCCGAGGATAGCATCCACCCGACGGCGATTGATGGATAGATCGAGTCCGGCCAGTTCAAGTGTGCCGGCGAAGCGGAGCATATCGCCCATAGGAGTTACCGCTACCTTAGCTTCGGCTAGATTGAATGGTATGACAGGACATTTTTCTGGACGTTTCACCGTCACGCTGTATCCTTTGGCCGGTTGAATGGGAAGTTTTATCTGTAGATCGTCCGCTATCCCCGGTGACCACGAACCGCTGGCCAGCACCACCTCATCGGCGACAAAATCGCCTCGGGTGGTCTTAACTACTGCCACTTGATTCCCTGACGTTTCGAAGCCCAGCACCTCAGTGTCGGTATGAATTTCTGCGCCCTTCCTCTCGATGTGCTGGGCCAGTCCCTGAACAAATTTGGCAGGAATCAGGTGAACGTCTTGTGGATAAAATACGCCACCGGTGATATCTGTTCTGGCATTTGGTTCGAGTTCCTGAATCTCTCCCCCGTTCAAGATTTTAATCTCAAGCCCGATTCTTTGCATCAGATTGGCTTCTTCGATTCCCTCCTTAAAGCCCTTCTCGCTTTTGAAGGCCATCAACATACCTCGTTTCTCGAAACCAAACTCAAGATCATCAAGTGTAGCTAACTCTTCATACAACTGAAGGCTGGCAAAGTGGAGGTCACGAATAATCGGCATCGCCCTTCGCACGTGGCGTCCGCTACAGGCGCCACGGAATTTCCATAGCCACTTAAACAGTTCGGGATCGAAACGGGGTTTGATGTAGAAGGGACTTTCTGGATCAAACATCCATTAGAGTCCTTTAGTGAGAACCCCCGGCTCAGCCAAAGGTACACAATGGCTGGGAACGACAAGTCCGGCGTTACCGTAGGAACTACCTGAACAGACCTCGCCCTTATCAACCACCGTCACTTTTCGTCCCTGCTCAGTGAGGTAATAAGCGGAGCAGATACCGACCACCCCACCACCGATGACCAAGACTTCCGACTTATGTTTCATCGGAGTCTTATTCCTCTTTCTTTGGTATCGGTTTCTTGATGCTCATTTTTCCTCCTAATTCACACTAGGCGTTTAGTAATTCTCCACAAGTTCACGCGCAACGGCTGTCCATTGCGTAAAGCGTTCCGGATGATGTTCACAGGTATGTGTATCCTTGAGAATCATCTCAATTACACAATCTTGAGACACATCAAGCGTGTGCTTAATATATTTACGCACCCTTTCGGCGTCGAACATTCCTACCAGAAAAGATGGATTGGGTTTCCACGAAAAAATGTATTTCTCCTGAAGTTTCTCTGCGCAGGTATCGACATCGGCAAAAGGGGCAATGGAGATGCGACGGATATTGGGGATCTGGAAGGTGTCACCGAGTTTCAACGTGGGATCCTCACAGCATCCGTATCCATTCAACCCGAACGGTTTAAGTAATCGTTTTTCATACTGACGGATAAATTCCTCGTGCATTTCTGGAGATACACAGTCCATTTCTTGCGCTTCAGCAGAGGCCCACATGTCACGGGGACGAATACGCTCCGGATCGTAATCCGGTTGCGGGAGTTCATCCGTATACCCTACACCACCGGAGGAGTGGTAGGTACTGTCATTGTTCAGGCTTAACAGGTTCATCTCTTCATACTGCCTGACGATATGACGATGCCCTTCCTCGAAAAAAGCCATCGCGTCATGCAGCATAGTTGGATTTTCGGACATATCCCACATTACCTGTTCCAGACCACGTAGCTTAGTGTAAATGTTCATTAGGTGAAAAGAGACGCGGCTAACACCTTTGAGCTTAACATCGAGGATATCCCCGAAGATCTCATATGTGTCTTCAAAGTTTCTTTGGGTTGCCTCCTCGTCATATCGCACCTCAGGGAACTTGAGTTTCTTTAGGTCTTTTGGAGTTTTAATGACTGCGTCGAATCCCCAAGCCCCGGTAGGTAGGGAACTTGAAACCTGGCTGGCTGTTACCCCCCAGCCAGTTATACTCACAGCTTTATGTACAATCCACTCTTTCTCTATCACGGTATCATCTTGTAGATGCTGAGAATAGTACAACCGCATCCGCAAATTCCGCTCGATTCCTCGCGCATTTCCATCTTCGCACTCCAGCGTGGATTCTGGAAGTAGCTCCCGCCATGCGCCCTCCGGGAACACTAGTATCATCGGGCGAACGCGCTCGAGGCTATTGTGGCGCTTCCACATTTCCCGTCGTTCAGTCATAATAGGCAGGTCGGCAACCTCTACAACTTGATTAGCCAAGTCGCGTAGTATTGTTTGATCTTTGTGATTCATAGACATGGTATGTACCTCCGTACAGTTTGAATAATACCCTGACACCTTACAGCCGTATATAAAATACTGTTCTCGCCGCGGAATTTTTGACGGCTCGGCCCATTTTATATCTAATGACCGTCTTGTCTGAATTTTGGATGAAATAAACCATCCCAGGTTGTGCAACATGGAATAGTGGTCGGTAATCAGTGACTAGCTTTTAATTTCCAAACCTTGGTAGCGAAGCGGCATCGTTGACTGACTACCGATACTGAAACTTCCAGCGTTATTAGTGTGACGTTGGTATTGACGTTTGTTCTCGCACTACGTTCAGTTGCAAATCAGACGAGCCAATCACTACCCCATATCTACACTTCCCAAAACTAACGGCTCGCTACCTGTAGTGTAGATGTAGAGGCCTTCGTTATCGCTGTTCACTGTGATTGTTTCAGTCATATATTTCCATCCGTCAAGACCGACGGCGGATTCCACTCGAGGCTGATTACAATAGATGTACCTTGGAATGAAGTTACACCTGTATGTTAAATTTACCCCGAAGAACGATATTTTTGACGAGCAGATTCCAGCCTTTCTGGGACACCAACATCAATCAGATTAGCTTGTGACTTGTATGTGTATAGCTGCTTGACCGTGGGAAAGACATCCCGTTCAATAGAAAAAGTATCTTGATCCGGGAAGTATTCGGAAATTGAGAGGTTAAACAGATAGATACCACCGTTAATATAACCGGAATGCTGATCAGCCGGTTTTTCTTTGAAGGCCAAAATTTTGCTATTCTGATCAGAAATGATCTCGCCAAAATCTCTGACGTCATCCACCAAAGTGGACAATAGCAATCCATCTATTGTTGAATTGAGGTTGTGTTCGATTTTCTTTTGATGACTAAGCATCCGGGCCAAATTTAGATTTTCTACCAAAATATCACCGTTGAGGACAAAAAACGGTTCGGCTGAGATATACTGCATGGCATTTTTAATGGCTCCTCCTGTACCGAGTCGCTTCTCCTCTTTAGCATATGAGATTGTTACGCCTAACCGTTGATGGCCAACGGCCTGAAAAAGAACCTCATGTAAATGACCTGAAGCTAAAATCACTTCTGTCGTATCAACCAATTTGAGTAGATTCAACTGATAATCCAGTATAGTCTGATTACCTATTGGCAGTAATATTTTTGGTGTTACCTTGGTAATATCACCCAGTCTAGTCGATAATCCTCCACAGAGGATGATTCCTTGCATCTCTTAAAATCTCCTCTGGGCTATAGCCTGTTGGTCAATATCAACAAACGTCAGATTCCCCTTACAAAAAAGTTGGTGTGTCACTCTCCCTTTCTGGTTAATTCGATCAACAATCCTAACTATTTGGCGATATGTTGCTGCTTAATTTTCCCCCAGGTGGTGGTGAAAGCCACTCTTGGATCGACGGGAAAGGTGTCAGTAAGTACTAAATTGTCGAAGAAGACACCGCTTTGTGCATAAAGTGTGAAACCAATATAACCGGCTTCTTTGTATCGATTATCCTTACCTTCCAACGCTTTCTTTCCATCGACCTCTACGGTGAAACGATCACCAGCCACATCGATTTTCCAGTGTGTTAACTGACCTTGTGTGTAGGACTTTCCTTTTTCGGTATCCAGGGTTTTATAGAATGGTAGTTTTTCGCCTGCCCCTTTACCCAAACGAACTTCCAACTTGCGCCAGGGGCCACGTTCTCCATTGGGAGGATTACCGGAGTCTATCATGGTAAAGAAACGATAGTGTTCTGTTAAGTCCTTAAAGCGCCAAACGACACCCATCCCATCATTATCATTGGCATAGGCATCAACTTCCAGCACAAAATCGATCCATTTTTGCTTGGTGTATACAATTACTGTTCCTATTGCAACTGTATCGGTCTTGTCTCCCCAAATATTTGAGCTTTGACTCAGGGCGTTTCCCTTAATTTGCCCTTTCTTTATTTCCCAAGACGACGGTCCAAGATCACCTAAACTTTTCTCGTCGAAGACCTTCCAATCGTTAATCTTTTTGTCTTCAAAATCGGTTTTAAAATCTACCCCTTTGGATTGAACAGCACAGATTGCAGAAATAGCCCAAACCAACAGTAGTGGAAATTTTCTCATTTTCTAACTCCTTTATTCACCTTCAAATGTCGATTAGACACTAGTTTTGCTAAACTGCCTCGCGTCTGTAGCAAAGCTGAATATTTACGAGGTCACCGGGGGCGTGGGTTTTTGATCTCAGCCCACTGGGTAGACAACTTGTTTCGAATGTCAACTGATAACCCTTCACTTTTCATATTATGGTTGACTTCGGCTTCTGATAACGCCCGGTTGTAGATCTTAACTTCATCGATCAACCCAGTGTGTGGGAAAAATTCGTTTTTATCCCGATATTGACCAATGACTAATTCAGCATCGTCTTCTCCATTGCCGTCTTTTGCCTTGGGATAGTTAATATCACCCTTGTGGTTTTTGTTTTCAGCCACAACTTTTCCATCTATATATAACTTGATTGTACTGCCATCATAGGTGCCTGCGATGTGAAACCAGTTACCCCGTTTTGGATTGTCAGCCGGTTTGACATAGGTTAAAACTCCGTTACCGTCATCTGGTTCCTTGGTCGAAATAGCAAAACTGACCTGATTATTAGTCCCAAAGACCCAACCCTTTTCGAAACTTCCATTATCCTGGGCACAAACAATATAGCCGCCCCATTCTAAAAAACCTTCATCCGTTACCCATGCCTCAACGCTGATCGCCTTGGTTGGCTTTTTCTTAAAACTTTTTAGATTTTTGGCCCCTTGAATATAGTTAGCTTGATTGCCATCAAACTTGACGGCATCACCAAACTTACCTTTAGCTGCCTTTACCGTACCGATAATTCTAGCATGTTGACCGACCTCTGATTGATCCTTAATGACGGCACCGTTCATTGTGCCTTTATTAAAACTCCAATAAGCGACTAATCCATCTTCTATGATCGGGTCTGCAGCTAACACCGAACATAAAGAAAAACCGAGGAAAAGTAAAACTACCAGAACTGATAAATGTAACCTACTCATAATTCACCTCGAAAGCATTGATTTTGTCACATCGAATTCTTCAATACGAACTTATTGATTTGACGAACAAGTTGTTTAAGTTAGCCAAAATACAAATACCAATCTGCATAAACAGTTGAACCGCTTAAATATAATACCCTAACTATGTACAGTTGGCATCTTAATTTCATGTCGAAATGTAACTAACAAGTAGAAGAATGTATCGGTTGGGGAGAGCACGAAGCCGACCTCGTCGGCCTCGATTACTAACCTACAACCGAAACCGATTACTCTTTATCAATAGCAGTGAGCCCAATAGTTTAGGGGTACTATCGACTGACAGGATATAGGGTGGGCTAGCAAGTTATTATCGAAGAGAGGTATCCTCATTTGTCTGTACAGGTAAATGGGATCTATCAGTGGAATCCTGTATGATGGTTATGCTGCTATGGATAGTGGCAGGTTTTGATAGTAAAACCTATCTGTTGGCACTCCGTCCAGGCTGGAGTCTGGTCTTCTACGCTTATAGAGGTCGACATCATCCACAACGGATCCTTTGGCCTCCGTCATTGTACGGTCAGCCTTGAGATAGACCTCCTCAACTTGATGCTTAGCCAAAGGCACTCCACAAAGACGTTATCCCTCCAACTTCCCTTGCTATCCACGCTGAGGCGGATATTGCCATCCTTCAGTTTTGGGCTGAAGGCCGTGCTGGTCAACTGACACCCCAGACCGGTATTGAAAATCTCAGTGGTATCAGTCCAGCACGGCCTTCAAGTAGACCAAGCCCCGGTCCATTGGGAGATAGCTGATATCCATGGACCAAACCTGCATTGGGTCGATCAATGATGAGGGACCTCAGCCGATAGGGATAAATCCTGTGTCTTGGATGTCTCTGACTAGTATTGGGCTGGCGAGATAGTGCCTCTATTCTCATCTTCTTCATCCGTGCGCTGATATGCTTTCTACCTACCTTCCTCTCCATCCAGTTTGATGAGATGGCACGAGATTCGTGGGCCCGCAAAGGGCATTCCAGATAGAACTCGTTGATCTGGTGCCTCCGCCGCAGATCCGGCTCTGATACCGGTCGAGGCTGGTAGTAGAGGCTGCTACGGCTGATCGGAGGGATCTTGGCTGGCTGTGTCAGTGCAAACTTGTGGTCGCGGTCGATCATCGCTTTGCGCTCCGCATGCCGGCCTTGGTGAACGCACTTGCTAAAAAACATTCTCCAAGGTCAGTTGGGCAATCTTGGCCTGGAGTATCTTGACCTCGACTGGTGGCGAACTAGACTTCTGAGGATCGAATATCTCGGCCGCAAGTTCCAGAGGTTCTAGCTTCCACTGATTGATCTGATTGGGGCGAACGTCATATTTGGATGATAACTCCACCGTGGTTACCTCCTTTTTGGCCGCCTCCAGTGTAACGTTGGCTTTGAATGCCGGTTGGTAATTTCGGTCGGGTCTTCTGCTCATGGTTTTCTCCGGCTTACAGGGCAATAATGCCCGATGGGTTAACAGGATTTCCATTTAACCGACGGTACAGACTTCTAGGACCACCTCTAGATTGTTTTGTTTATGATTGGCCTGGTAACCACCGCATTTGCGGGGATTAAGGCTCAAAAATTCAAGGTTTCACAACATGAAGATGGGTGTCAAATCTGGTTTGAAGCCGAAGATCACACCGAGCGGTTGCCCGATAATGATAAGTTTTTTCCGGTTGTGGTCAAAGATGGCGCTTTCAGTCAAGCCATCACCCGGACAGGGAAAGGAGGAAGGTGCATTAGCTGCACGGTCGATGATCACAAAGGAGACGAGATTCCTAACCTGAAAGGAAAAGGTCCATTCAATTTTCCAGGGCAAAATAGACAACGCGCCTTTGAACAGAGCTAGGGGCCTCCTTGGATGTGGGGAGTTAATGCGCCTAAAGAGGGGCATGTTAAAGAACTGAAGAGCGGCGAAAACACGATGTATATTTTTCACCACCAGGGAGCCAGAAGTATCTTTTGGGATGTCTTTTGCTAGTCGGATAAGCGGAACTACGTTCCGAATGATGACGACTACAAAAAGGCTGAACAGAAGGCGCTAGCCGTTGATCCTAGGCAAAAGCTGACCGTAACCTGGGTTACGGTCAAAAATAACTCTTAGCTAGGAACAAGGAAAAACTTGTCTGGCAGTATGGCTTACAGGGCTGTAAACATTATTTCTTCTCTCTCAAGAAACCAATTACAGTCCACGCTTACGCTGTCTGTAAATAGAGGTGGGTAGTTAATCTTAATTGTGGGCTTTGAATAAGACTTGGGGCTGGTCGCTACCAATGCGAAACTTTTTATCATCAATGGTACGTCAACTCCATCGCATCCAGCCCACCCATATTCTACAGCTAGCTGTGTGGAGCAAAGCGAACCCCTCCGCCATACTACTATCGGTTACGCATTTACGCCACCTGAATAATTCTTTGATGGGAGATGGTTCGCCGGATGAGGCCGATACCAAAGGGAGGTCGGATCTCTTTCTCATCCACTTCGACCGTTAACCCCCCAAACAACGTGGTTAGTAGAATAGCGAGCAGAAAAAATGGTAACGACGCCAACGGCTTGATCATCATCAGTGCTAGTGTCAGCAACCAAACGACCATCAGCATCAGCAAAAACCAGAGCGGTGACTGGCGATACCAGTTAATATAGATCACCGGATAGTCGTCACTGGGTGGGGGGTTGGCCACACTATTCCAGTTTCTTCCATAACTACCTCCACTCTCATCTACAAAATGCTTGAACTGCCCCACCGTCACTTCATTGGCATCCATATAGAACTGTTCCAGAGTAATCTTCTAGGCTGGTAAGACGTTTTCCATCCCATCATGGGAATACTCCATTTCAAACGATCCCGCTGTAATTTGCTAAGGCGAAGTTTGATTATCCGTTTGACTTGGAATGGCAATGCATTAGGTGAGTTTATCCTTATTTAATCAATTGCACTCATTCCCATGTGCCAATACGCCCAAAGAGTGTATGCAGCATAAATTATGACTTAATGGGGCCTTTTAGCTTTCCCCAAGCCAAGGCTAACTTCTTCCGTGGTTCAACAGCCGATCCTTCAATGCCGGGCCCATAAACTTTAAAATCGTCAAAGCTCGCTTTTGTCTCCCAAGCCCAGATGCCAACCCTACCCTTTTTGTAAACATCCAGGTCTCCAACTCGTTCCAGTTTGGTTTCCGCCTGTAGTTGATCATCAATGAACCATTTGAGGTCGTTCCCTTTGACCTCAATCTTGAGGTGATACCAGTTTCCTACTTGAATTTTTCCCTTAATTTGAGTTTTGTTGGGATTAGGCCGAGCCCGTGTTGCCCAATCCTTCCCATGATGTTGAAAAAAGGCCGAAACTCCAGGAGTCGGCTCGGGATAGACGATGTAGTATCATATTCACTTATCGCCCGAAAAACCAAGCCAGCCCACTTGTTAGCATCTATACGGATTTTGGTTTCGACGGTGTAATCTGTCCAATCCGCTTCGCCGAAGAGGGTATGAGCAGCTTTCTCCGCTGCCGAAATTTCGGTGTAGACACCTTTTTGAATTTTCCAGTTTCCGTTGGCTACTTTCCAATGATCCGCCTGCTTGGGATCCTCGAAGTCGAAAACCCATTCTCCGGACCAGGCTATTCGACTAAACGTAACAAGACTAAAAAAACACGAGACTGTAAGTAATTGATCTAAGCAGATACTTTTGTTGCAACACAGTTACCCCCGTTTAACAACTACAGTTTTGACCATAAATTAAAATTCGGCAGCTTTCGTTGTCCATTGAGGAAATATACGAAGGTCATTTTAGCCGGTTTTCACTTACGGGTCAACAAAAATCTTTGAATTCATTTTCTCTATCGTGTTTTGGTCGTACTCTTCCCCGCGGCAAGATATTATCAACGTTATTGATTACAGAATGGATATCCAATCAGTAGTCTGTACTCCTCGACTTCATCACTAGTAGAGCAAAGAAGCAATTGGAGCTTGACACACGGAATTATCTATGGGGGTGCAGATTACTACCGAAATCAGGATAGTCTGGCCATTGATTGGTAAAAAGATACCTTGGCACAAGAAATTTCTTGACATTAGTTGGATTCGCTTATGTAGTATGGGTGAATTAAATAAATGCGGAGGAAAACACCATGTATCTGCTTAGAATCAACTTAATTTGTCTGTTTGTGGTTGGTTACGCTTCTCAGATCCAATCCAGAATCAACTGGCGGATCGGTTTGCATTCCTAAATGCAATCAACCCGGTGGCCTAACAACTCCATCAGGCCACCAACATGTACGGGATCACTCAAAACTTCGGTCTCAAATTACCCCATCTGGCTCCTGAAAGCCGCGTGGCACTACGTTGCTCTCTCATCAACGAGACGTACTACATGGTAAGATTCACACCGAGCCGTTCGGCCTCGTTCGTATCTTTGTAGCCAGCTAAGCGACTGAACACGGACTGATGTGGCGAGGGCGTTAGCGTGTGCTGCCTATTCTCCCCAGTACGACAATCTTCGAAGAGGTATTTCATCATGGCAGTCAATCCCAGGATGCCAGCAACCCCGCATCGTTCGTAACTCTGGAAGCATGAAACACCCGCTTCAAATGGCGGTCACAATCGATGCGTAACTCAGCCTTTTCGCATCACCCATTGAATCCTTCGTTGTTTGTGCCATTACCCCGAGAACCCCCTGCGTTCATAGGGTTAAACGACGTAGTAGATCTCATGATAACGTCCCTAAATGGGAAATCCGGGTTAATACAATTGCGGCTAATAGGCTTTTCACAGTTCCCCGTTAGCTGCTTTTTTATGGTTGCCCTTATCTCCCCTATCAGTTCCTCTCAAACTCTCTCACAAGGGGTTGAAAGCCAATGATCAGTACCCATGCCATCTTGAGAAAATACACTGGTTCCAGTTGCAATTACTTTCACGATACTACTGAGACAACACAGTAAGCCAGCCAACGAGTACGCCAAATTGGCCGCTTAATGAAAAGCTGAAAAATGCTTTGCCCTGACCATAACGCAGATAAAACTTGCGCTATCAATTAAGCCCTTCATCCCTTTGGTACAGGCAAGCCAAAAATGCGCTTAAAACGACTAATTGAAGAGAAACAGCAGTAATTGATTTGCATAATACTAAAGCAAGACATAATCTTAAAAAACAAAATTTAACTTATCACATGGCTAAACTAAATTAACAAGAGGTGAAAAAATCGCTTCCTATCAACTATTAATCCTTCTGATTCTAACCACGATATTTACCACATCGGCTGCGACGTTTAAAATGAATAAGACTAAATTAGAACAACCTAAAAAAGTTACTTTGGACATCCAAGATAGGAGACACAAACTACTTGTTGATGGAAAACCGTTTTACATCAATGGTGCCGGATTGGAGTTTGGCGACATTGCCAGACTAGCTAAGTATGGTGGTAACTCATTCCGTACTTGGTCAACTGAAAATGACCAGCAAAGTGCAAAAGAGGTTTTGGACGAAGCCTATAAAAATGGTCTGCTAGTAACGATGGGGATCGAAGTTGCGCGCGAACGCCACGGTTTTGACTACAATGATGAAATAGCCGTCAATGCACAATATGAGCGTATTAAGCGAGAGATTATGGCACTTAAAGAACATCCATCTCTGATGATTTGGTCGATAGGAAACGAACTCAATTTGTCATATACCAATCCTGGAGTCTGGGATGCGGTAAATGAGATTTCGAAAATGATTCATCAGGTAGATCCAAATCACTTGACCACCACTACCCTAGCTGGCATCACACAACGTGAAGTACAGTTGATTAAAGATCGTGCATCGGATTTGGATATTTTATCTATTCAGATGTATGGAGAATTATCCAACCTTCCCCATCTGGTACGTGATTATGGGTGGGAAGGCCCATATATGGTCACCGAATGGGGAGCAACCGGTCATTGGGAGGTGCCGACTACATCATGGGGAGCCCCAATAGAAGAGAATAGTACGATCAAAGCCAAAAATTACTTACAGAGATTTAAAGCCGGTATAGCCTCTGATAAAACGCAGTGTTTGGGATCCTATGTCTTTTTATGGGGACAAAAACAAGAGCGAACACCGACTTGGTATGGAATCTTTTTAGCGGATGGTAAAGAAACCGAGTCAGTAGATGTTATGCACTATATATGGACGGGGAAATGGCCTGAAAATAGATCGCCTCGGATTCATTCGCTGACATTAGATCAGAAAGTTGCCGCTGACAATATAATCCTAACGGCAAACAATGCTTGCATAGCCTATGCCTCTGCTTCTGATTTAGATGGTGATTATTTAACCTATCACTGGGAAGTTTTGTATGAACCCACAGATCTAAAGGATGGTGGTGATCTCGAAGAAAAACCGTCAGCCGTTGAAGTAAAGGTGATTGAAAAAAACAACCAAAGCTTACAGTTTATCGGTCCGGAAAAACCAGGTGACTACCGCCTTTTCGTGTATATATACGATGGGAAAAATCACGCGGCCACGGCCAATATCCCATTCCAGGTAAAGTAGGGTTAAGTGTAATCCAACTAAGAACGTCTGATAAATAACCTGATCAGACATTCTTTTTAAACCAGGCAACTCCCTTAAATCTAGGAGCTGATAGTAAAATCACCTCATGCAGAGGGATCAGGGGAGCTATATACTATTTCTTATTCGATCCTGACACACATCGAAAGCCGTAGGTGCTGCCCCTATTATTCGGACCGGTGTGGCTGCGGTGAGCTACCTGCAGGGGATAAGTACCGTAGGTCCAACCACTACTCCGACACCCGGCTGTCTTTGTCGCTGTCATACCAGTCCTGACACCATTTTTCGGGCCATGAAGACATAAACCGGATCGGTATAGCCATCGGTTCTATCCTCGGTAGAGAAGCCAACCGGCGTGATGTCCAGAAATTGACCCGGCGTGAATTTGCTCGATTCGGTTTCTGACTGCTCAAAGTAGAGGCGAAGCAGATCTTGTTTTTGCCTGTCTGTGGCCTGATGCCAGATGGCAACCGCCTTGGTGGGAAACATCCGATTGGAGTAAAAGATAATTAGGGGGCTGTCGGGTTGAAGAATACGCTTGATCTGTTGAAAGACCAAAACAGGTTGAGTCAGGTATTGGATTGACACCGTGATGACCACAGCCCCAAAGGTGTTATCGGCAAAAGGTAAAACGGGATTCCGGTTCAGATCGTGAACCAGAAATTCTCCTAACATTGAATTAAACGCCAATTCAGTCTGGTTCATGCCCAGTCCAACCACATTTGCCGATTCAAAATCGGCTGGAAAGTGGGAATAGGCACTACTCATCAAATCCAGCACCGGTTGGTCAGTGGGTAGAATACCGGATAGAAATCTGGCGATGGCCTGGCTGGCGTTTTCGTCGATATGTTTGACAATCCGGGGTTGGACGTAAAAGATGGCGTCGTTAGACTCATCGATCCGTCGGAATGATGTTGTCAGCCCATCGAGATTGTGTTGGGGATTCTTCATTTTAGTTAGCTAGTGAACACAGCCTTCAATCGCTGCATAAACGATCGCCCTTCAATCTTAGCTAATTCGGATTCATACCCTTTTTCACTCCTGGCCTGTAACGATTGCGGTCTATCAACTGTGTCCTATAATTTCTGGTTCTGTTAGGAGGCTTGGCGATATATCTGTCAAGGATGCAAATAGCGGATAATCTCGCCGATACTGCTCAATCAGAGGGCTTTCAAACCAGTTATCCTCTCGGTGGGAGGTCAAGTTGTTTTTCCCCTGGTAATGGCCGCCCCAGATATAGCGGTACCCAGCTTGAGTTGGCCTGCGCGCGGCATGAAATAGAGCGGTGTCAAAAATCACTGCCGAGCCAGGCGGGCAAGCAACCACCGCTTGCCCGTTCCATTCATTCAATAGGTCATCGAAGGGCTTCTGCCAGGAGTCAGTGGTTTTTCGCGGCCAGACCAGCAGTTCTCCGGTAGCCGAGTCAGAACCGTGAAGATAGACATTGCAGAGTAGTCGGTCGACCCCGTGATGATTTTTCCGTTTGGGATACCATTGGTTAAAGCGGTCTCCATTTAAATGACAGTGCCAGTGGCAAAAACTACGAGTTTCATCACAGAGAATAGCGCCGCTGTGTGCCAATCTGACCTCATCCTGCAAAACTTCAGCTATGAGATCAACAATTTCGGCTTGGGCGTAGAACGGTGCTAATTCAGGAGCAAACTTCAACAGCGGGTGCAATACGAAGCCAAAGACTCCTCCCATACTAGGACATTCTACATCCGTCCATACCTTGTGTAGAACTGAGATAATCTGTTCCCTGACTTGCTGGCCAAAGAAGCCTTCTAGCACACAATAGCCGGTGTCGAAAACCTGTTGTACTAATTTGGAATTTGGCATAAAATCAGTTTCTTTATAAGTTTTCTGGTATTATACCCAGTTCCGTGGATGAATAAATAACACAAGCCTTCCAATTGAAATAGGACTAAATAGAATCAATTAGCACCCACGTCTCCTGCTCGGAAGCTCACGGATATGGGAGGCTCATTTGCACTACATATTTCGCTTGGATGAAGATAGTCGCCAGCGGCCGGTATATGGTGACGGTGGCGATAGTCAATCAGAGGCAAGATAAGGTGGTCAACGTCTGGAAGCATTAAATCATTGACTCACTGAAACCCGGGCCAAAGATAACTGGTGTCGGGGGGTAATCAGGCGGGTATTAACTGCCTTTAGTTGGTACCCTTTTTTCCTCCTCCTATCCTATCTGATTCTGGCTCTATTGACCTGTAATTCGCATTGCTTTATAATAAAGCCAATAATGCAGGTTAGCTTCTCATGTCAGACGCATTCATCTCCTATTCTGGCCCTGACATCGACTTTGTTCGTCACCTGTTTGATCAACTAACCGCCCGTGATCGTGAAGCTTGGGCCGACTAGCAGGATATCTCGCCCACCGCTGGGTGGTTAGCTGGAATTTATAGCGACCTCGAAGTGGCTAACACTTTCCTGTTTGTCATCAGCCCTGATTCAGCGACCTCCGACATATGTGGCTTAGAGACCGCACACGCGGTCAATCCCTACAAGCAAATGGTTCCAGCCGTGTGGAAAGATGCGGATGATGTGCATGAAGTCTGTCAGCTCCGAATTGGGGCTTTCTGAGAATCAATTAGTAGGTCAAGTTTCTTTGCTAACCAGTTAATGATGAGAAAATTTAGCGTTTCGAAACAGCAAATCAGACAGTTTGAGACAGACGGATTTTTAATGGTCCGCGATCTTTTCTCCGCCGAAGAGATGGATTTGCTACTCCAAATCTCCAAGTCAGATACCGAGAAACAAGATCAGCTTCATTCAGCTCCCGACACCGAAGGGCGCGAAAGCAGATTATGGCTGACAAGCGAACCCAGGGAAGATATTTACAACGCTTTTGCCCGATGTCATCGTGTCTCTGAAGCGATGGAGAAACTGCTCGGCCATGAGATCTACCTGTATCATTATAAGATGATGGTTAAAGAGGCCAAAGTCGGTGGTCGCTGGGAGTGGCACCAAGATTATGGCTATTGGTATCACAACCATTGTCTGTATCCGGATATGGGCAGTGTAGTCATCGCCGTTGATCCTGCTACCACGGCCAACGGCTGTCTGCAGGTCATAAAAGCCTCACATCGATGCGGGCGGATTGAACACGGTCGTTTTGGCAACCAAACTGGTGCTGATCCCAAACGCGTTGACCTGCTTTTGCAGAACCTGGAGCATGTTTATTGTGAGATGGAACAGGGGGATGCCCTCTTTTTTCACGCTAATCTGTTGCACAGTTCCGATCCCAATCAGAGCGACAAACCGCGCTGGCTGATGATCTGTTGCTACAACAGCCGACACAACCCGTGTAATGATCTACCCGGGCATCCCAGTTATCGCTATCTGGAGAAATGGCCCGATGATCGGATTGTTGAAGTTGGTTGCAAACAGTGGACTGAAATGAGAAGTGTTGCTGAGGACTAAACTCGGCTGACAGGCTGGCAGTCAATCTGATTATTTGCCGATCTCTCATATTTTAAGTTTACTGATCTATTCATTTCAGCCAGTCAGTCAATGCTGGAACTGAGTACAGTGCTAAAACGGGGTGATTAGGCTGAATCATATGGTAAGCTGAACTAAGCATATTTGGGTTACATTCAGCACCAACTGGAGCAATTGATGACACTAGAAGAAAAACTTCTGTCTTTGAAGATCGAGGGATTTTACCTGGAAGAATCCGTCCTTTCGCCCAGGCAGGCAGCGGAGGCTTATGTCAGTACTAAGGCTACACTAAAAGAGGGCTCGGAGCGGATTTTTGGTAGTACCTTTCTAAACCATAACCAGTGTCTAGCCCCCTATCTAGCAGCCCCTCGAATCATGGAAGTGGTTGTTGCTATGCTAGGGTCGAGTGCTCGAATTATATCGACTAGCGGTAATCTGAGAGAACCGACCGCCCAGGCTGAACCAGACCCTCCAGGTGGTCTACACGTAGACTGGCCCTGGGGGCAGTCAGGGGGATCTTATATCGAAGGTCAATTACCCGACGTAGTAATTAACCTGACAACCTTCTGGATGTTGACAGACTTTAGCCCACAAAATGGAGCTACCATCGTCGCCCCGGGCACACATCAAGCCGGGAAAACTCCCAATGGTTATCCGGAATTGAAACAAGCCCGCCCAACCGAGTATCAAGTGGAGGCTGCGGCGGGCAGCGTGTTGGTGTTCGACGGTCGATTATGGCATAAAGGGGGCACCAATCGAAGCGCCTCAGACCGAGTATTCTGGGGAGTTAACTATGCCCCTTGGTGGCTCAATTGTCACGCTCGACGTCCACACTCAGTTGAACATCGAATCCAGGCCCAAGCGGGGCACACGCCTAGCGGCCACTGGCCCTACCTGAGGAGCGAAGTCTACGAACTGTTTCCACAGCCAGTTAAGCAACTATTAGGCCACTGGGTGGATAGGGAATGGGTAATGAGCAAAGCGGAAGCCGAAGCCGCTATTTGGGGTGTTTCATACTTTCAGTAGCCTTTGATCGAGATTGGAGAGGTGACTTGATGGGGTTTTGATGCCTAGTAGATCTGAATTAATGACCTGGATCCATGTGTAGCCACACCTGACCGCTGACACGGGGCAATCGGCCATGAAAACAGCCGGCCGCCGTGGCAGGATCAACCATCCTTCATCCTAGACTTTCTGAAACCTGACATTCTTTCATGTTGGAAGCCGGCCCTATGGTGTCAAAGCCAGAGGGCGGTTCTGTTTTCAGGCCCAGAAAAAACACCGGCTGAGATAACCGGCCCTCTGGTGTCCAATTTTGAGGCCGAGGAGAGAGGTCATAATGGCAAATCATTCAATCATTCAATCATTCAGCCGCTAGAGGCCCCGGGATTAGCCTTTCAATAACGGTAATTGGTCGGCCGGAACAGATAACTTCCTCGAAAAACAGATTTAAATTTACGTGAATTTGCCTAGGTGTTATGTGGTAGTTATGTGGTAGTCACCTGAAAGTTATGCCTGTTTTGCAGGCCTTCTTCTTCCGCCTCAACCGACCAGCTGTCAGCACCAATATTTGAACCCTTAATTTCTAGTTGGCGCCGGCCCCAAAGCGGCCTAAGCCCGGCTGCAGCCGGCTGTTTCCCGCCCGGCCGGTTCATTTTGACCCTCTGGCTCCTTTCCAGCTGGCTGAGCCAAGCATAAATGTCAATTTAATTGAATCTGAAGCTGGTACCGTCATCGTAATGATGGTACCAGCCGGAGTTAGAAATCAAGATGCCAATTTATAAACCTAACGCCAGTGTCTATCTTAGTTTCGAAGATCTGTTAAAGGCTACCAGTTTGGAGACGGCGGTTGAGTGTGCTAATTATCCGCAGCAGGGACTGAAAATCATTCAACAGCAGCTTAACACCGAATCAGTGGATCTCGACTACATTACCCAGGAGAGCCCGGCCCAGATCGAACAGAGTTGGCGGCAACTAGGTCAGGTGTTAATCTCATTTGCCCGGCAAGGGTTTCCGGACCAGGCGGCCCAGCAAATTCTACGTCAATACTCGACCATGCCCGACTACGGGCAACCGGAGCACCAGGACCAGGACCCGCATTTAGCAGAGGATGAGGTGACGATGGCCATCTTCTGTACCCAGCAGGATAATGGCGGCCAGAAGATGATTTGTATTGCAGAAGAGTATGGAGATTTTGAATGGACCGAGTTGGAAGGCCAAATGGTGATCACCAACTGGGAAAATAAGGACATTAGCCGGCCGCCCAAAGCTGAACTGTGCTACCACGATTACACCGCTATCTGGCAGTACTTACGCTGGGCCCTGTTTCAATCCACCTTCTCTCTGTTTCGTCATGACCGGGGCAAATTAGGCCAGTGCAAGGATCCAGATTGCCACTACCTGCTGTTTCGGCGCCAGAAACAGTTCTGTAGCAAAAAGTGCAAATGGCGCAATAATAAGCGGCGTCAAATGGCCTACTCAACCTACCAACCGGACTAGAAGTCAGCTTTCGCCAGTACAAACTATCAAGGGTAATTTCTGGTCCAAGCCTGGCTGTTAGCGCCGGTTTGAGACCAGGACATCTTGTTGGCCGGCTATTGATTAGCGCTTAAGAAAACCGTGGCGGTGAAGGCCGGCACCGATCCACTGCCGGAGAGGGGGGTCTGATCCGGTGGCCGGTACTGGGCGGCTAACGGCCGGCCCATGTTTCCCAGTTGATTTATGTCGGCCGGCCAACCGGCTATCGGTTGCCGTTGATCTGAGCTTCGGATGATTGCCTTCTTCCCAGCCGCTACAG